>WFXU01000081.1 GCA_015490455.1 Hyphomicrobiales bacterium | reverse complement strand
ATGATAATGATGAGGGGGAATATTTGAGGGTGGCTTAAGGGTGTTGAATGTGGTGTTTTAGGGGGCGCATTAGGGGGGTAAATGTAGGAATGTGGTAAGGATAGCTCAGTAATAGAGAGGCGTAAAAAGCAAGAATAGGACTTATTACCTAATAACACTGAAAGCATTTAATAATATCATTCCTCTTCTTTACAATCATCTCCATTTACGCATTATAGGCAATAGGTAAGTGAAACTAATTAGATGGGTAGCCATGATTTTTTGAACGATTAAAACAAGATTTATCTTATGAATTGGATAGGAAAATGATAAAACAAATAAGGATAGCGTTTTTTGCTTTGCCTATATTTATAGGGCTAAGCAATATTGCATTTGCTCAGCAAGATTGGCTCGCTGAAGTAAATGCGTTGCTTGATGTTGAAAAATATGACGAGGCTTATGAAATTATTTCAAACCCGAATATTAAAGAAAATAGCGATGCCTATATTATTAAGGGCACTTTGCTGGGCTTTGGGCTTTTAACTACTGGGACTGATATTTGCGCCGCTGTTATTAATTTTGAAAAAGTTCCAATGAGCGAATATTCGCTACGTTGGACGCTTGATTATCTTTATAACGGGGAATGGGCGAGAATTGCGGCAAACGAGGGCAATCCACAAGCATTATTCATTGTTGGTGAGCGGTTTCTTAAAATGAGCAAGCGCTCCACCCTTATTTTCTCATATGACAAACAGGCTGCAATTAAAAGCGCTTATAGATTTTTTTATAATTCTGCTGAACTTGGTAATAAAAAAGCAATGATAAAACTAACTGAGCTGGAAGCAGAATTTACGGATATTGATTTCTCTAAATATCAAACAACAATGCAATTTAAGCCTTCGCTTTGTCCAGTTAGGGAGGTTGCGCGATGAATTATGACCTATCCAGATTTCTAGCAAAATTGAAAAATGTAGTAAGAAAATTTATTAAGTTCAAACTACTTAGTTTGCTTTTGTTACTTCTAATATTGGGTGCAAATTCTAATGCTTACGCGGTTAGGTTCTCACCAGAATATCATGCTATCTCTGAATTGATAGATAATAAAAAGTTTGAGGAAGCGTACCAGCTTTTTGACAATTTCGATTTTGAAAAAGAGCCTGCTGGCTACTTAACGAAAGCCCGCCTGCTTGCGTCTGGCGTTCTTTCCGGGGGGCAAGATATTTGTGGAGCAATAGTAAATGTTGAGAAGGTATTGGATTTGAATAGATTTGATGATTTCTCAAGATTTGGGAGTACGACAAATATAATAAACTATCTTTATGGTGGTGATTGGGCTTCCATTGCTGCTTTTGAGGGGCAACCGATTGCGCTTTATATCATGGGTGATCGTACACTCAGCAATATAGATAGAACTTCAAATCCACTCTACCTCAAGGATGAATCTCAAATTTATCAAGATGCTTATGTTTATTTTTATAATTCAGCAAAACGAGGATATATCTACGCCGAAGGGTTTCGAGATAGCTTAGAAAGAACAATCAGACAGAGCTTTCCAGAAGTTGATTATAAAAAACTACAAACAAAAATGGAATTTAGGCAAATCTTATGTCCAGTGCGAGATGTGACACTTGAAGAATAAGCCAACTAACCAAAGAAGGAAAACAAAATGTCAGGACATTCACTTACGGACGGGCAACTAGAAAGTGTTGTTGGGCTCATTAACCGAGCAAATGAATTGCTCCCAGGAAAGATTGTAACAATTGATGAAAATACAGTCAGAACAATTAAGGATGGCACTTTCCTTATTCCTCGAACGGCGTTTTTAACCTTTCAGGTTGCAGAGAATATTGTTCTGAGAGAAACTGATGGGGATGATGAACAAACTTTAAGGGATATGATTGCTGATATATATCGCGATATGTATGTCCCCACAATTTCTCAAACCCTTTTAGATCGAAACACCGCGCAAGGCTCTGAGCTATTTTCGCTTGAGCGGGATGTTCTAAGGCTGGAAATAGCTAATGCGCTGGTTAAAGAATATAATTTGCTTTATGATTACCTTGAAGCCACTGACGGAGATCTTAGTGAGGCTACAGACCTAGCAAAACAGGCTGTGCTAAACCAATATAATTTTACCGATGCTGGCTTTGTTAAAAACATAATTATTCTTAATGGTGGTGTTGTTATTGATACTAGCCTTGATATCGGGGGTGTTGAACTCATTCACCACTGTTTCCCCGCTGGCACGAAAATCCGCCTTGCGGACGGCACGGAGAAGGCGATAGAGCATATTAGCACTAATGATAAGGTTGCCTCATTTCACCCTGAGCATTTTGCAGGGCGTGGCGGACATTATGCGCCTCACGCCGGCGGGCTGGTTGCCGCAATGGCAGATGTTGGGCTGGTTGCAATCACTAATAGCTGGAATTCCGGCTCTCTTATATTTACCCCTATTGTCATTCCGGCCTCCGCGCCGGAATCCAGTAGCCTTTCCTCCAACGAGCGAATGGTTCTCTTGCTCCGCAAAAACATCAAACTTTGCTATTACTGGATTGCGGGTCGGCACACTAGTGTGCAAGCCCGCAATGACCGCAGAGGTGTGTGTGGACTTTTTGCGCCTCACCCCAGAGAGCTGGTTTCTTCGGCGGTAAATGATAATGATGAGGGGGGTGCTGAATGCGGTGCATTTGGAAGCGTATTAGGGGGTAAGAGTGGGATTGTGGTAAGGATAGCTCAGTAATAGAGAGGACGTAAAAAGCAAGAATAGGACTTATTACCTAATAACACTGAAAGCACTTAATAATATCATTCTTCCTCTTTACAATCATCTCCATTTACGCATTATAGGCAATAGGTAAGTGAAACTAATTAGGTGGGCAGGACGGATTTTTGAGCAACAGGATAATGAATAGGATAGGAAAATGACTAAATTTAAGAAATTTATGCTTTTCTTTTTAATAGCAATTATGGGACTGAATAGTTATGTAGTTGCAGAAGAAAAACAAAAATCAGAGCGATGGAAAATTGATGTAAATACTCTTCTTGAAAAAGGAAAATTTGAAGAAGCATATAATTTTATCATGCAGCCTGATATGCCAGATAACCCCTTAGTTTATCAGCTAAGGGGATTGTTATTAGGTTCTGGCGTTCTATCTTCAGGAAAAGATCTATGCGCAGCGGTGTTAAATTTAGAAAAGGCATATGT
>WFXU01000080.1 GCA_015490455.1 Hyphomicrobiales bacterium | reverse complement strand
TCAGCTAAAAGAGCAAGATAATTTTTTAGGCTTTCTTGCGGCACATAGCCAGAGAAAATAAAGGAATTATCCTTTTGCTTTTCTGCCGACCAAATATAGGGGTTAGCAATAGGAATAGGTTTAGGCGGGGAGGTGATATTAATATGCCACTTACTGGAATTTAGATTATTTCTTATTTTTGCGGCTATTTCATAGGAATTTGCTTGTCCGCTTAATGTCCAACCTCCAGCGCCAAGACGAACTTCGCCATATTCCAGATTGAGTAAAGCATTTAACCCATCTTGAGCATTTTTGCTGAAATTTTCTGGCGCTCCCTTAGCTATTAATGTGTCATCCCGCGCATTTTCGCCGGCTAATTTTGCAAGTTTTTTCTTTATATCCCTATCGGGAACAAAACCGCCCAAAATCAGAGCACCATTATTATCTTTTTTTGCTGACCAAGTAAAAATTTCAACATTTGGCGGAGTTATTTGTGTAGCCTTTATTTTGGCTCCCTCAATTCCATCTTCTAGCATGGCAGAAACTATCTTATAATCCTCTATATTCTCCGCAGTTCCTGCCATTGAAATATTATTTCCTTCAAGAGAAAACCGTCCCTCATTGAGTTTATCTAAGATCGAAAGCCCAAAATCTATATATTTAGAGAAATTAGGAGGCGCTCCTCTACCTAGTTTTAACTGCGAAATGTCAAATTTATCGACTGATGCTAATTTTTCCTTTTCCTCTATATTTGGCACATAGCCAGAGAGGGATATTTGCCCATTTTGCCTGTCAGCGTAAAATTTATAATCGGCAATATATGGTGGCTCCAAGCTAATATTAATATTATCAGCAACCAATAATTCGTTGATTTTATCAATTGCTTCTTCGCTTTTTGGGGCACCAGAAAAGCTGGATTCCTCATCCAAAATTGCAGCCTTACCATAATCAACATAGTTAAGGGCAGAAACTAAATTACCAGCCTTTATGGCAAAATCTTTGGGCTCTCCTGAGGAGATAGCAAGTGAAGAAACAATATTTGCACCCTTTGGAGCGTTGGAAAAAAGTTCTTCCCTTACCTCTTCACTAGGCACATTGCCGGCAATTTTGAGATTTTCTCCATCATATTCCATTTCCCACTCATAGGGGGAAATTAGGGGCGGAATAATGTTTATTTCTCCGAGAAACACGCCATCTGGCAGGTCCTGTTGGACTGATTTCTTTAGTAATTCATAGGCCTTATGTGATTTAGCCCGCCCTGACATAGACAAAGTAAGATCATTTAATGATATTTCGCCGGTTTCAAACTGCGAAATATTACGAAATACGAAATCAGTCGCTCCAAGCCACTTATCCTTTTCTGGAACTCCTGCTAATAATTCTAGACTATTGGAGGAGGCAAGCGATCTGGCGAGTAGGGATTTTTTTGTTTTTTCATCTGGAGCGCCGCCAGAAAGATTTATCTTTCCTCCGGTAATAGTCGCCCTAAATGGATATGGGGAAACAGATCTTAATAATTCAATATCTTTGGAAACTGTGCGCACTCCATAAAGATTTTCAACAATTTCAATGGCTCTTTTTTCTGCATCAGCATTGGGCGCAATGCCGGTAATTTTTGCATCACGCCCATCAAAGCTAACCTTAGCCCAGTCCAGCTCATATGCTCTTAACCCTTCAGTGGCGCGCAATGTTAAATCCTGTTCAACATCTGACTTATTTAACATCGCCGCACCGGCTGTTCCGATTATGACGGTCAATATTCCCGGGATAATCCATTTTTTTATATTGGGACGAACCAAGCGCATACCCTCCCCCTTTCAAAGCTGCTAGCCAGCTAGAGGCCTTTCATAAGCATAATCCCTAAAAGTACCCTTTGTTAATAAATCATAAATTTTAACTATGTCAATGAGTTGCTTAATAATTACTTCTTAAATGGTGTTTTTGCGTGATTAATGCACGTTAAAGAAATGCGAATTTTATAAATTTACAAAAATATGAACCTAAATGTTAATTTTTTTCCTGCACTATTGCAAAAAACAAATTTTTCAAGCAGACTAATCCTGGTTTATTGAAAAAATCTCTGTGAGAAGCAAAGTCTTTATGGGAAATATAGTAGATAAGGCAAATTTGATGGCCAATAGAGCATATTTATTGAATAAGGGGGCACGCTTAATAAGCAGGAGTGTGCGTTTAATAGCTGAGAAAGAGCAAACAAACTCTTTTCTAGCGCCTTTATTTATGCTTCTTCTCCTTTCTTCTTTTCTCCTTATTAGCCTCTAATCATTGGCAGTTTATTTTAGGACGGATGGTTAGAGGATATTTTCAAATAATTTAATTTAATCTGATATTGAACTTTATAATATCTCGTTAGCGCGCGATTGGAGAAAAAAATGAATGCTGAGAATAACAAAAATAACAATAAGGACAAAGTCCTTATCTTTGATACAACTTTACGCGATGGAGAGCAATCTCCGGGCGCTACTATGACGCTAGAGGAAAAACTGGAAATAGCCGAATTGCTCGATAATATGGGGGTTGATATTATTGAGGCGGGTTTTCCCATTGCTTCAAATGGTGATTTTGAAGCAGTTAGCGAAATTGCTAAACGCAGTAAAAATGCTGTAATTGCTGGCTTGGCGCGCGCTATCCCCGCTGACATTGATAGAGCTGGGGCAGCAATAAAACATGCTAGGCGTGGGCGTATTCACACTTTTGTCTCCACCTCTCCCATTCATCTAGCTCACCAAATGAAAAAAAGCCAAGATGAAGTATTAGAAATTGTAACCAAAACTGTTAGCCAGGCGCGTAACCTAATTGATGATGTTGAATGGTCGGGCATGGATGCAACCAGGACGCCAATTGATTTTCTGGCACGTTGTGTTGAGGCGGCTATTAAAGCTGGTGCCAGCACCATAAATATTCCCGATACAGTTGGATATGCAACCCCTGAAGATTATTTTCAATTGGTCTATAATATTATAGAAATGGTGCCAGATAGTGATAAAGTCATATTCTCAACTCATTGCCATAATGATTTGGGCATGGCAGTTGCCAATTCATTGGCTGGTGTTAGGGCAGGGGCTCGCCAGGTTGAATGCACCATAAATGGTTTAGGAGAAAGGGCGGGAAATGCCGCGCTAGAAGAAATAGTTATGGCAATTCGCACTCGCTCCGATATTATGCCCTTTTTTACAAATATAGATGCAACTCATTTGGCAAAGATCTCAAAAATAGTCGCAATGGCGGCGAATTTTCCGGTCCAATATAATAAAGCGATTGTTGGTAAAAATGCCTTTGCGCATGAAAGCGGCATTCACCAAGATGGTATGTTAAAAAATGCTCAAACTTACGAAATTATGACGCCAGAGAGTGTTGGAATTAAATCTACCTCCTATGTAATGGGTAAACATTCGGGAAGGCATGCTTTTAAGAAAAAACTAGCTGAATTGGGCTATGAATTGGGCGATAATCAGTTTCAGGAGGCTTTTCAGCGTTTTAAGGATTTGGCCGATAAAAAGAAAAATATTTATGATGAGGATATTATTGCCCTAGTTGATGATGAAATGGGTTCGGCTAATGATAAGATTAAATTATTAGAACTTGAAGTTATCTCAAAAACAGGCGGTGAGCATCGCTGTTTCATTAAACTTGACGTTGATGGTGAGGAAGTAAAATTGATTGAAGAGGGGCAAGGTTCGGTTGATGCTATTTTTAACGCGATAAAGAGAGCAGTTAAGGCAAATCCGCATCTTGTGCTCTATGGGGTTGATGCCGTAACCGGAGGGACTGACGCGCAAGCTAACGCCCATGTGCGTTTGGAAATGAATGGTAAAATAGTTTCAGGGCGCGCAACTGAACCTGATACTTTAGTGGCCTCTGCTCGCGCCTATCTTAGCGCCTATAATAGGCTTTTGCTGGATAGGGGCGCACCAGCTCAAGGGGCAATGGAAAGGTAAATAATTAGTCTAATATTGGGCTGGCAAATTTATAATTCTGCTGGCCTGATAAAATGATAAATATAATATAATGGATTATATTCTAATATTATGACCATTACCCTGATATATTGATAATATTTTGAAGAAAATGGCAGGAACAAATAGGACAAAAAAAATTAATCTTTTACCCTCGCCGGTTATTATTTTATGTGAGCCACAGCTTGGACAAAATATTGGCACTGCGGCAAGGGCAATGGCTAATTTTGGTTTGTGGGATTTGCGTTTGGTTAATCCGCGTGATGGCTGGCCAAGCAAAGAAGCAGCAAGTGCGGCGGCTAAAGCGGATCATATTATTGAGAGGGTAAAAATATTTGCAACCCTAAAAGAAGCCGTTGCTGACCTGTCTTTAATTTATGCCACAACTGCCAGAAAGCGCGACATGTATAAGCCGGTAATTGGGCCGGAAAAAGCGGCAGAAGAAATGGTTATGTCAATTAATAAAAAACAGGGGGTGGGCATATTATTTGGGCGTGAGCGGTGGGGGTTAAAAAATGAGGAAATTGCCATTTGTGATGCAATTATTACTCTACCGGTTGAAGAGGCTTTTGCTTCACTCAATATTGCACAAGCAGTGCTGATTTTGGCCTATGAATGGCGACGTAAAAATATGGGTAGCAAATTGCCCTTTAGCGAAAATATAGGAGAGCCGGTCAGTAAGGGAGAGATGATTGCCTTATTTGAACATTTGGAAAGTTCCTTGCAAAGGGCAGGATTTTTTATAACCGAAGAAAAACGCCCTTCAATGGTCAATAATATACGCGCAATGTTGACCAAAGCCAGATTTAATAAACAAGAAGCGCAAACATTTCGCGGAATTATTGCCTCCTTAGATGGGTATCACGAACGAAATAGGAAAAAGAAAAAATAGTTCCCCATGAAGAATTTATTGATATTTATTGATATTTTACCTCTTTTGATCATTTATAGCTTTTCCTGATTAGATTGCATCATTTGAAGCGTTTTTTCGCGTTTGCTGAAAAGGCACATTTCGCGCCGTTGTCCAACTGACCCAAGCGAAATGTAACAAAGCCTTACAAAGCGCGAAAAACCACCCTTAAGTGGGGCAAATAAGCCCATATAGCTTAGGTTCCGGCATTTGCCCAATCAACCCAGATCGCGCCGCGCACCGCGCCTTGCAGCTGGACTGATTTGACTCCATCAAATGGTTCAATATAAACAGGAAATGTTCTAATTTTGCAAAATTTGCTTCTAATCTGTAGTTTTCTTGCAATTTTGATGGATATTTTTGCAATTCTGACCTCTGGCCTCCGTCTCTCGCCCTCATCCTCGCTATTTGTTATTTCCAATATTTGGTTTATAATCATAATATTCCAAATAACTTTACAAGACAAAGTAGAGTAGCATATCCATCTTGATTTTCTTGCAAATTCCGCCTCTAATTTCTACCTTCAACTTCTAATTTCTAACTCTCGCACTAGCTCTCTCACTCTTAGTCTTGCTCCTAGCTTACCCTATCCTCTTTCTCCTTCTTGCTATGCCTCACTATTTATCACCCCCAATATTCAGTTTATATATGATAGTGTTTCAAAGTTCTTTATTTTGCAAGGTAGAACTAATATATTTACCCCGACTTCCTTGCAAATTCTGCTCCCTAATTCCCGACTTCTGACCCTTATAAAACCAATACACCCACTCACTGCTAACCTATTGATATATGGGGATATTTGCCGAACCGTACCGTACAGCACGGCAAATGTGGAGTGAAAACAATATGTTAGCAGCTGTGAAATAGTTTTGTTGTGGTTTCTGGAAAAAATAGTGGATTGGTAGCGATAAATTAGTTTTTATGATCTATAGCTAAAACAGCGTGCTGACAAATATAATGAGCTGGTTTTTTCTAACCTCTGGTTAAATTAATATGTTAGTAGCAGTAAATTAGCCCCCTATATCTTCGCCCAAAGCAGCATGAATTAGTTTATGGCTTCGCTCAAGCGCGATGATAGCTGGAGACGTTAAACTATCATATCCTCACCAAATTATTATGCATATTATCACCTAAACTCACAACCACTCAGCACCTGGATATGATTAGCAATATAGTTGTTCTAAGCACAGCAAAATTTTAGCGCTTCTGCCAATATGGCATAAATTATCCGACTTTCTCAGTCAAAGCTTTTGCTTTCTTATAATTGCGAGTTCATCAACCGAGTTGATGGGGCTAAATGAGGCAGGCTCTACTCCTCACTCTGACGAAGGCTACAAAATATTATCGCCG
>WFXU01000079.1 GCA_015490455.1 Hyphomicrobiales bacterium | reverse complement strand
TATTGGAAGTGATAAGCAGCGAGGGCGAGGGTAGGGTTAGGGTTAGGGTTAGGGGTAGGGGTAGGGCGAGAATCAGAAGTCAGAAATCGCAAAAATATCCATAGTAAAATTGCAAGAAAACTGCATATGGAGAGGTAAAATCTTGTAATATTAAATGCCCGATAAGAGCAAAATATCAATAAATCAATAATTTTTCACGGACGACAAATTAATTTTTGGGCTGCACAATTATGCGCCCCATTATTTCACCCTTTAATATTTTGCCGGCATATTTAGGCAGATCTTTTAAGGCAACTTCGCTAACCAGAGGGGCATATTTTTCTTGCGCAAAATTTTGCGCCAAATATTGCCAAATTTTTTGCCTTTTCTTAAATGGAACCATCACACTATCAATTCCATATAAATTCACCGCACGAATAATAAATGGAATTATGCTGGCATTCCAATTTGCACCCCCAGCAAGTCCGATAGCTGCAACTCCGCAACCATATTTCACCGATTTTAATATATTGCCCAACATAGGCCCACCAACATTATCAATTACCCCCGCCCATCTTTCGCTTTCTAAAATTTTCTTTGTCTCTTTCATAAGTTCGCTTCTGTCAATTATTAAATTTGCACCCAAATCTAATAGAGCTTGTTTAGTTTCTTCCCTTCCAGTAAGAGCGGCAACAGTAAAACCTTCTTTGGCCAGCAACATTGTAGCAATAGAGCCAACACCACCCCCAGCGCCAGTTACCAATATTTCTCCCATTTCCTTTGTTAAACCATTTTCCTTTAACCGGGAAATAGCGAGCTGGGCGGTAAAGCCGGCAGTGCCAATAATCATAGCTTCACGCGTGCTCATATTGGCCGGTAAAGGAACCAAATAATCAGCCCTGACCCTTGCCAATTCTGCATAACCACCCCATGAAACTTCCCCCACTCGCCAGCCGGTAAGAATGACCTTATCCCCCTGCTTATAGCGATTATCTGTGCTGCTAATAACGCTACCGGCAAAATCAATTCCTGCTACATGCGGATAGTTGCGAACCAGACCGCCACCCCCACTAAGGCAGAGACCATCTTTATAATTTAGACCAGCCCATTCAACCTTTACTAATATTTCTCCTTCAGGCAAATAGGATTCATCAAGCTGCTGAACGGAATTAATAATCTCACCATTTTCATTTTTTTCAGTGACCAGTGCCAAAAATTTCATCTTTCCCTCTCATTATAATTATATTCCGTCCCCTTTTCCCCTCCCCCTCTTTCCATCATCCTTATCTACCCTTTATCTATTCTTTAATTTCCATTTTCATAGTCCCGCCATCTGCCCAATTATCCCTATAATAATCGCACCGCTCATAGGCAAATATGACCACCAACCAATAGCAATATTATTGAGCATTATTGCGCTACCATTAAACTCTTTTTCTTCCCAAGCGGCAAACTAACCCTAAAACAAGCCCCTTTGCTTGAATTATTAACCAGCTCTAATTTTCCGTTCATCTTCCCCACTATTTCGCGTGAAATGGCAAGCCCTAATCCTAAACCGCCATCATCACCATTATTATTACGCCGCCCGCGAGCAAATTTTTCAAAAATTATATCTGCATCCTGCGCGGAAATACCCGCCCCATTATCAATAACCTCCACAATATATTTATCCTTTGTAGAGTAAGAATTAACCTCTATTATCGGATCTTTTGCATCATTATATTTTATTGCATTGCTTATTAAATTAATAAAAACTTGCGCTAAGCGATCCGCATCACCATTTATTAGATCTTCCCTAGCAATTTTCTTTCTAAAAAGTGAAATATTTTTTTGTAGCGCCAGGGGATTACAAATATTTATAACTCTCTTTAGAACATCTTCACCATTTAGGGGGCGATTTTGCCAGACTCTTTCTCCCCTTTCAAGCGCGTTCAGATCTAATATTTCATCAAGCAGGCTCGTTAGGCGTTTACTTTCTTCATTGATAGTATTTACAAATTTCATTCTTTGCTCTTCGCTTAAATCTTTATGGGTGAGTAAAATTTCTGAAAATGAGCGAATAGAAGTCATGGGGGTTCTTACTTCATGACTTACTTTTGAAAGAAAATCATCCTTTTGGCTATCAAGCTCTCTTAGTCGAAAATTAGCTTGCTTTAATTCCTTAGCGGTTGAGCGCAATTTTTTTGTTGTTTGCTCTAAACGATGCGAATATTCAATAACTTGTTGAGTTTCATCGGCAATTTGCATAACTTCTTCAAGCGAAACTTCGCCCCCTGAAAGCACTTTTGAAAGCACAACATGAGCAGAAGCCGCACCTATTGATCCGGCTAATTCTTTTTCAAGTAAGGAAATAAAATCGGGGGTTACAATTAACTCTTCCCTTCTTACCCCACTTTGCTTAGCAAAATTATCAAAAATTGCCAGCGCTCTTTTACCCCCTAATACTCTTTGAGTTACAAACATCAGATCATTTGCGGTGGCTGAGCGGCGTAGAAATTTTTCTTGATTTTTACTTTTTAGCGAAAATATATCAACAAATAAATTAGCCTGAATACGCTCTAAACTTGACTGTTTTGAAATAAGCGAACCTATAATTAGGGTAAAAGAATTAAGCAATATTGACCAAAAGACCGAATGGACTAGCGGATCCATATTTTCAAGCCCAAATAGGGCTTGCGGGCGCAAAAAACTTAAACCCCAGGGGCCATTATCAATAATATTTGCTAAAAATTGTGAGCTTGTGCCAAAACTTGGCAGAAATAATGTCCAACCCCAAACTAAAAATCCTACTAAAGTAGCAGCAATAGCCCCCTTTACCGTTGCTTCGCGCCAATAAAGCGCAGCGAGCATTGATGGTAAAAACTGCGCTACCCCCGCGAATGAAATTAGCCCAATAGCTGCCAAAGCGTCACTATTACCAGCAAACCAGAAATATAAAAATCCTAAAAATAAAACCATTGCAATGGAAATACGCCTAGAGGTTAACAATAATTTACTAATTCCACGCCCATCTTCCGTTCCAAGATTATCAGAACTTCTAAGCGCAATTGGCATTACAATATGGTTTGAAATCATGATGGAAAGAGCAATAGTTGCTATTATAATCATTGAAGTGGCGCTAGAAAATCCACCAATAAAAGCAAATAGAGCCAATAAACTATTACCTTCAGATAAAGGGAGAGTAAGCACAAACATGTCCGGATTAGAACCAGCAGGTAATGTGCTAAGGCCATAAAGGGCAATTGGGATTGTAAAAATGCTCATTAAGAATAAATAAGCAGGGAAAGCCCAACCAGCCGTCCTTAGATGATCCTCATTGGAGTTTTCAACCACAGTTATTTGGAATTGGCGCGGCAGACATAATATTGCGGCTGCTGATAAAAATAATATGGCTATCCAGCGAGGGCCAAAATTATTGGCCGAATAAATATCAATATTTGCTTCACTAGCACTGGTAAAAATATTACCCACCCCTGAGCCAATATAAAATACAACAAAAATTCCAACCGCCAAAAATGCCACTAATTTTACAATAGCTTCAAATGCAATAGCAGCAACAACCCCATGATGTTGTTCATTGGCGTTAATATTTCTGGTGCCAAAAAATATGGTAAAAAGCGCCATTAATGCCGCAATTCCTAGTGCCAAACTCCCATCATCAACCCCACTTAAGGAGGGCGAATTTTCACTTGCCGAAATGACTTGAATAGAGGTGGTTATTGCTTTTAATTGTAGGGCAATATAGGGGGTTGTGCCAATTACAGCAATTAATGTTACTAAAACGCCAAGCCGGTTTGATTTGCCAAAACGCGAAGATAAAAGATCCGCTATTGAAGTTATTCTTTGTTCGCGCCCAATTCTGACTAATTTGCGTAAAATAAACCACCAACCGACAAAAATAATTGTTGGTCCCAAATATATGGCTAAAAACTCCAGCCCGCTGCGCGCTGCCGAACCAACCGCGCCATAAAATGTCCAGGAAGTTGCATAAACCGAAATAGAAAGAGTATAAACAAGAGGCGAATTAAGAAAACTTTTTCCTCCCCTTTTACTCACACGGTCGCTAAAATAAGCTAAAATAAATAAGAGAAAAACATAAGCAACCGCAATAAATATTACAAAATTGGCCGACAACATCACTCTTTGCCTTCCATATTTTCAATATTAATTTCTTCAATATTTCCAGCGCCGGATTTTTCCCCCTCCTCCAAATTAGGCCTATCTTCATTAATCATTCTTTTTGAAAGAAGAAAAGTAGCTATAATTAAAAAAAGCCACAAACCAAAAAGATAGATAATTATTAAAGGCACGCCGAATATGGTTTTTTCAACATTAAACAGGCTAATTATTGGCGGCACCATAGCTATGGCTCCAAATAAGGAGAGGGTAAATGCTATATTTTCCAATTTGCGCCTGTCAGCCATTATTTATCACCATTTATTTTGCAAATATCAGCCATTAACTCATTCACATTGACATATCGCCATTATTGCGAATTTGTAAATTTGACTAAATTTAACAATTGCCTAACTCCATCTATAACATCATCATTCGCATATGGTTTAGTAATAAAAGCGCTGGCTCCGAGCATTTCAGCCTGTCTTTTGTCCTGCCTTTGCCCTTTGGCGGTCAAAATAAGCACGGGCAAATTTTTTGTATCTTCATTAAGGCGTAATTGTTTTAGCACTTCAAAGCCGGATTTTTTTGGTAACATCACATCCAGCACTAAAATTTTTGGCTTTAATTTATTTATTGCTTCTATAACAAGTTCACCATCTGTTACCGAACTAACTGTCCAGCCAGCCCTTTGTAGAATAAATTCAAGAGATTCCAGAATTCCCGGCTCATCTTCAGCGATTAAAATATCAATATTCACAAGCCCCTCCCAATTTCCTTTATTATATTATAAAGGCTTTTTGGCCTACTAAACAACAATTAGTTAAATTCGCCAAGCTCATAATAAATTTATTGCTCCAGGCACACATATTCCATCATTGATTAGATTATAATTCTTCATTTGGCAAAAGCGCTTCTTCCTGTCTATATGCACAAGAGGAGCGCACACATAATAAACAAGAAGGACCAACCAAAATATCACTATCATAATCGTCAAGATTTAGTCCGCTGGAATAAATGGTCTGCTTGGCACTGGAAATATCGCAAGCCAGCATAATAGAAGATAATATTTGTTGCTCTTTATAATTTGCTATTCTTTTTGCAACCGATTTAGCAATGAATAAAAAACGCGAATTATCCGCAAAACGGACAATTTGTCTCTCAATTAGCGGAGTTGAACGAAAAGCCTTATATATTGCCCATAAAGGGCAGGCATGTCCGCTATTTGGCAATAACAAGCCACTCAAAGGAAAATGTTTGGTTAAACGGCCTGCTGGATCCGATCTTAAAAAGCCAAATTCTATACCCTTTGCGCCTGGTTTACGCAGGGTTACTAATCTGTGGGCAACTTGTTCAAAACTGGCATTATATTTCTGTGCTAAAAAATCTATATCATATTTGCTTGATCTGGCATCTTGCAAAAAATCCTCATACGGAAAAACCATTGCTCCCGCTATATATGAAGTAAAAAAAGATAAAGCTAAATTTTTTGCTTCGTGCGAAGTTAATCTTTTATCATTTGCAAGCGATTCTATTATTTCTGAAGCACTTAACTTGGCATAAAGAGAAGCCATTTGAAATTGCCGCGTAGCAGATCTGGTTGAGGGTTGAAATTTTAATATATTATATTTTTCATCAAATCGGAACTGAGCTGATATTTCCGCTCCATTTTTTTCTGTCATAGAACTAATGCTAATATCCACATAATATTTATTTTTTAATGCGCTGGCCAAAGAATTTTCGCTAAAATTTCCATAATTCTCTATCTCAGAACGTAATGAACTGGCTAAATCTTCTAGGGAAGGGAAATAATTTTCTTCCTCAATAATTAAATCATCCAATTCTCTAGTCGGAGTAACAGAGCGGCGTATTTTGGTAGTTTGATCAAAATGACCAATTAAATTTTTGGCTACCTCGCCTAAATTACTGGAATTATGAGCAATTGAATTTAGGAATTTTTCTTGCTCTTTTTCACTTAAATCCGTAATTTTTTCCAAAATTTCTGCGCTGGACTTAATGGCCGTAATTTGACTAAGCACCTGGTGTAATAATTGCGAAAATAATGGATCCGCCTTTAAGCGATTTGCATAGGCTTCAATATTTCTATTTGCGTCAATATAGGCACGATAAATTCTAACCAGAGCAGCCGCAATTTTTGGGAATTGAGCAACAAATTCGCGCTCTTCACCATCCTTTAGCTCTATGCCCTTCTGCAACGGGTCGGCAAATATTTCTTTAATATCAGAAATAAGTCTTTGCTCACCCTCACCCGTTAATTTATCAAGTTCAATATTAAGGGCTTTGGCAATTTTTTGTAATAATATGCCCCCAACATCACGTTTTGATGCCTCAATTAAATTTAGATAGCTTGGCGAAATGCCGATTTTTTTTGCCAGCTGAGTTTGTGAAATATTCAATAAATTCCGCTGGTTGCGGATTTTATAACCAATTGGCGCGCGCATAAATTACCTCAATTTGTCAAAATTTTTACAAAAAAATACTATAATTTAGTCAACATTTTACAAAAATTTCCAACAATTACAATGTCATATTGCTTTCTTTTGCAAATTGCGCCTAAGATAGCGCTCAGTGGGGATTATGAGCAATAGGCTGATAACCACTTATCTCAAAGGAGGAGAACATGAGCAAAAATAAAAACGACGTTTCCCGTCGTAAGGTGCTAAAGGGAGCAGCAGCTGGTCTTATCACAGCTGGCGTAGCACCGACGATTTTTACCAAAGGCGCTTGGGCGCAAGAATATCGCAACGAACCTAAAGGCAGCAGCGTGGTTCTTGGCTTTAATGTGCCCCAAACCGGCCCCTATGCCGATGAGGGGGCGGATGAACTTCGCGCCTATAAACTGGCTGTTGAACATCTAAATGGTGAGGGCGATGGTGGTATGTTAAATACTTTCAGTTCCAAAGCCCTAAAAGGCAATGGCATTTTGGGTAAGAAAGTTGAATATGTCACCGGAGACACGCAAACCAAGTCTGACGCGGCGCGCGCCTCTGCACGTTCAATGATTGAAAAAGATGGCGCGATTATGATTACCGGTGGTTCCAGTTCTGGTGTTGCTGTGGCGGTTCAAGCGCTCTGTCAGGAAGCCGGCGTAATCTTTATGGCAGGTCTTACGCACTCAAATGATACTACCGGAAAAGACAGAAAGGCTAATGGCTTCCGTCATTTCTTTAATTCATATATGACGGGGGCTGCACTGGCGCCAGTGCTGAAAAATGCTTATGGCGCAGATCGCAAGGCCTTCCATCTTACCGCCGATTATAATTGGGGCTATACTACTGAAGAAGCGGTTCGCACTTCAACTGAAGCCATAGGCTGGGAGACTGTGGGGACTATTCTTACCCCCCTAACCCAAACCGATTTTAGTTCTTATATTGCGCAAGTATTACAATCTGATGCTGATGTTTTGGTGTTAAATCACTATGGTGGCAATATGGTGAACTCGCTAACTAACGCGGTTCAATTTGGTTTACGCGATAGGGTTGTTAATGGGAAGCAATTTGAAATTGTCGTTCCACTTTATAGCCGTTTAATGGCTAAGGGTGCCGGAGAAAATGTTAAAGGAATTTTTGGTTCCACCAACTGGCACTGGTCATTACAAGATGAAGGCTCAAAAGCCTTTGTGAAATCTTTTGGCACCAAATATGGCTTCCCGCCATCTCAGGCAGCTCATACTTGCTATGTTCAGGCTATACTTTATGCCGATGCGGTTGAAAGAGCAGGCACATTTAATCCATGCGGAGTTGTTGAAGCATTAGAAGGGTTTGATTTTGATGGCTTGGGTAATGGTCCAACCCATTATCGGGCTGAAGATCACCAATGCTTCAAGGATGTTCTGGTCGTGAAGGGTAAGGAAAATCCTGAAAGTGAATTTGACTTGCTTGAAATTGTTGAGGTCACTCCGGTAGATCAAGTCATTTACCCGCCCAACCACCCAATGTTTGGCGGAGATGATGTAAGCCTAGTTGGCGCCTGCAACACTGGAGTATAATCACCCATATTGGCTGCATTAATTAATGCAGCCAATTATATTTACATAATTATTTGCGCGTTCAGCGTTCAATAATTTAGCATTTGGTGGGGCTCATGGAAGCTATTATTTTGCAAATTATGAATGGACTTGATAAAGGTTCAGCCTATGCGCTGATTGCGCTGGGATTAACGCTTATTTTTGGCACACTTGGAGTGGTTAATTTTGCGCATGGCGCATTATTTATGATCGGCGCCTTTTGTGCCGTTACATTAAATAAAATATTAAATCTTGGCTATGTGACCATTGACCCCACCCAAACCGATTTTCTTGGCAATCCGCTTAAGGTAAAAATCCCATATGTATATAATATTTTTGGAGAAAATATAGGTAATATTATTATTGATTGGTCGGTGCCCTTAGCAATATTAATTACCATACCGATAATGGTTATTATCGGGGTCATTATGGAGCGTGGGCTAATACGCCATTTTTATAAACGCCCCCATGCAGATCAGATTTTAGTAACTTTTGGATTGGCCATAGTTCTACAGGAAATTATTAAATATTTTTATGGAGCCAACCCTATCCCAACCCCCGCGCCAGAGGCTTTTTCAGGAACTTTTGATTTTGGTAAAATGATTGGCCTTAAGGCACATAGCATAATCTATCCCTATTGGCGAATGATTTATTTTATTTTTGCGGCCGTTATAATTACCGCTATTTTCGTTTTTCTAAAATTTACTACTTTTGGCATGGTAGTAAGGGCGGGAATGGTTGATCGTGAAACGGTAGAAATTTTGGGCATTAATATTGATAAGAGATTTACCATTATGTTTGGTATAGCAGCAGCAGTAGCCGGATTAGCGGGTCTGATGTATGCACCCATTATATCGCCTAATTACCATATGGGTATGGATTTTCTTGTAATTAGTTTTGTGGTTGTTGTGGTTGGGGGAATGGGCTCTTTACCAGGTGCGGTATTGGCTGGTTTTTTACTTGGAATGTTAGAAAGTTTTGCCTCCATGTCCGTAGTGCTTAATATATTACCCGGTCTTAATCAGATTATTGTCTATTTAGTAGCAATTATTATTTTGCTTGTTCGTCCTAGAGGTCTTATGGGACGCAAAGGCGTGATGGAGGATTAGCCCATGTTCAAATTAGAAAAAAAAGATGCAATTCTTCTGCTTATAGTTGCGCTAATGCTGATTTTTGCGCCATTTATTCTTAATCCTTTTCCGGAAAATTCGGGATTAGCTCAGTTTAATGCTGGCTATCCGGATCTAATGCAAAGATTTGTATTTTTTGGCATATTTGCCATTGGTTTTAATATATTATTTGGGCTCACTGGCTATTTATCATTTGGGCATGCAATTTTTCTAGGAGTAGGAAGCTATGCTGCCATTTGGGTAATGAAATTACTCACAATGAATATTTTATTGGCAATTATTGTAGCAATTATTATTTCAGGACTGGCGGCCTTAGTAATTGGGTGGATTTCTTTACGCCGATCCGGCATTTATTTTTCAATCATAACATTAGCTTTTGCAATGATGTCATTCGCGCTGGCCTATTCGGTTTTAACTCCAATCACGGGCGGTGAAACAGGATTGCAACCCAAAGTTACAGATCCGCGTATTTTGGATAGCGCTTTATTAGCTGGCGATACGCCTAAAGCTAATTTATTTGGCCTAGATATGACCGCTACCTATAATTGGCAGGTAGGGGATTGGGTATTCACCTTTAATGTTGGCTATTATGTAGCAGCTATTTTAATGTTCCTTTGTTTTTACCTATCTATTCGTATTTTTTCTTCCCCCTTTGGCATGATGTTGCGGGCGATTAAATCTAACCAACAACGCATGAATTATAGCGGGCTTAATTCTAAGCCATATACATTGGCCGCCTTTGTCATATCGGGCATGTATGCCGGCCTTGCCGGTGGTTTAATGGTGGCAATGGATACGCAAGTTGGCCCAGAGCGCATGTTTTGGACAGCAAGCGGCGAAGTTGTTGTAATGACTATTTTAGGGGGAGCCGGCACACTAGTTGGGCCATTTCTTGGGGCAGGTCTAATAAAATATATGGAAAATATTATTTCCAAAATTAATGTTGGTGTTTTACATGACTGGTTTTACTGGCTTCCTGACTGGCTAGAAAATTTCGTAGTCACCATAATATATCCATTTGTTGGCAAGGGGTGGAATTTAACACTAGGTGTTATCTTCATGCTGGTGGTGATTTTCATACCCGGCGGACTTGTTGAAGGAATTAGAAGAATTATCAATTGGTTTGTAAAACGTAAGAATATTTCCGCTAGCAGGGAAATTACCGATTCTGATAATATGCAACAGGCGGGGGAAATACAACAAGCGGGGGAAGAAGCAGCAAGCAGGGGAAAAAATAATGGCTGAAGCGGCAAAAAATATCGTTCTCCATATTGCAGATGTGCATAAGAGTTTTGGCGGGTTGCATGCATTGGCTGATGTTGATTTGGCGGTTGAAGAGGGTAAAACCCACGCCATTATAGGGCCAAATGGAGCAGGAAAATCCACCCTATTAAATGTAATTGTTGGGAAATTAGAGCCAACACGCGGTAAGGTTGTGCTTGATGGGGAATTATTAACCGGGAAAAAGCCACATGAAATTAATCAAATGGGCGTTGCGCGGGTGTTTCAAACCCCCGAAATTTTTCCCGAGCTTTCAGTATTGGATAATGTAATGATATCGGCCTTTGCCAAGCGAGATGGGGCCTTTAAGCTCAATATTATGAATTCGCTTGAGAGCGAAACAGATATTCAGGAAAAGGCCAGAAAAATTATAATTGATTTTGGCCTGGATAAGCAAATTAATGAACATTCTGGAGCGCTTTCAAGGGGACATAAAAGGCGCCTGGAACTGGCGATGTGCCTTATTCAGGAGCCACGCCTATTATTGTTAGATGAGCCAACTGCCGGCATGTCGCGTCATGACACTAGCACAACTATTGACCTGTTAAAGGAAATCAAATCAACCGGCATGACAATAGTTATTATAGAACATGATATGCATGTGGTTTTTTCTGTGGCGGATAAGGTTTCGGTTTTAGCGGGAGGGCGCATTATTGCCGAAGGATCACCAGAAGAAATTCGCGCCAGTGAGAAAGTTAAAAAAGCATATCTGGGGGAAGCGCAATAATGAGTGATAGTAAAAATGAAAAAGAAAAAAAGCCACCCTTCTTTTCTATCAGAAATGTGCACGCCTATTATGGCGAAAGCTATATAGTGCAAGGTGTTTCTTTTGATATAGAGGAGGGAGAAATTTTAGCACTTTTAGGGCGAAATGGGGCTGGAAAAACTTCAACTTTAAGATCTATTGCCCGCACAGATAATCCTGAGGTAAAATCGGGCGAAATTTGGCTTGATGGACAGCCATTACATGAAATGAAAGCATATGAAGCCGCTCTTAGCGGTGTGCAGCTTGTGCCGGAAGATAGGCGAATTATTCAGGGGCTCACAGTTGAAGAAAATCTTAAACTGGCTCAGGTTGCACCCGGACATGGCTGGACTTTAGAGCAGGTTTATGATCATTTCCCCCGACTTGGCGAAAGAAGGGAACAAGAGGGAACCACCCTTTCTGGTGGTGAACAACAAATGCTTTCGGTAGCAAGAGCCTTATCAAGGGATGTGAAATTATTATTATTAGATGAGCCATATGAAGGATTGGCGCCGGTTATTGTGCAGGAAATTGAGAAAATTTTACTCTCAATAAAAAAACTTGGAATTACTACCATAATTGTTGAGCAAAATGCGATGGCGGCTTTGCGTCTTAGTGATAAAGCGGCAATTTTAGACACTGGCGAAATTGTTTTTACCGGTAGCGCAAAGGAAATGTTGGATAATGAAAAATTAATGCACGATTATTTGGCAGTTTAGGAGTAAATATATATTGGAAGAGAATATTTATAAAGTTCCAGAAAATTGGGCAAAAAGCGCTTTTTTCAATAAGCAGCTTTATAGGGAATTTTATTCTCAATCCATCAAAAATCCAGATGAATTTTGGCGTAAACAAGCCGATAGAATTGAATGGATTAAAAAGCCTACAATTATAAAAAATACTTCCTTTGACCCGGTAAATATTAAATGGTTTGAAGATGGTGTCCTTAATGTTACAATAAGTTGTTTAGATAGGCACTTAAAGGATAAAGGCGAACAAATTGCACTCATTTGGGAGCCTGACGATCCTAATGAACAAAATAGAATTTTTACCTATAAGCAATTATTAGAGGAAGTTTCTAAATGGGCTAATGTTCTAAAGAAACTGAATGTCAAAAAGGGTGACAGGGTTACAATTTATTTGCCTATGATACCAGAGGCGGCCTTCGCAATGTTGGCTTGCGCTAGGATTGGCGCCATTCATTCAGTTGTTTTTGCTGGCTTTTCTCCCGATAGTCTTGCAGGAAGAATAAATGATTGTGATTCAACCATTATTATCACCGCCGATGAGGGCAGACGTGGCGGCAAAACCGTTCCCTTAAAGAAAAATGTTGACGAAGCGGCAAAATTAGCCCCCCGCCTAAAAACTAGCCTAATAGTTAAACATAGTGGGGGAAAGATTGACTGGCACGGGGAACGCGATATTTGGTGGCATGAAATAAGCAATAATATTGCAACTAAATGCGAACCAGAGCCGATGGGAGCTGAAGAAGCGCTATTTATTCTTTATACTTCCGGCTCAACAGGCAAGCCAAAGGGAGTTGTGCACACAAGCGGAGGTTATTTAACCTATATTAGCTTAGCTTTTGAAGCGGTTTTTGACTATAAGGGAGGCGATATTTATTGGTGCGGTGCGGATCTAGGCTGGATAACCGGACATTCCTTTACCCTTTACGCACCGCTCGCAAATGGCGCAACTACATTAATGTTTGAAGGGGTGCCAAACTATCCTGATGCCTCTCGCTATTGGCAGATAATTGACAAATATAAGGTTAATCAGTTTTTTACCGCCCCAACCGCAATTCGTGCTCTGATGGCGGCAGGTGACGAATATGTTGATAGAACCGATAGATCCAGCTTAAAATTATTGGCAACGGCTGGAGAGCCGATAAATCCTGAAGCATGGGAATGGTATTATAATAAGGTTGGGAAAGGAAATTGCCGACTTATTGATAATTATTGGCAAACCGAAACTGGCGGCATGTTGTTAACTCCGCTGCCAGGAGCGACAAATCTTAAGCCAGGCTCTGCTACTTTCCCATTTTTTGGTATTAAGCCGCAATTGGTTGATGATAAGGGAAATATTCTGGAAGGCGCCGCTTGTGGTAATCTTTGTATTCTTGATAGTTGGCCATCTCAAGCCAGGACAATTTATAATGATCACCAACGTTTTGTAGATACTTATTTTTCTACCTATAAGGGTAAATATTTTACCTCTGATGGTGCGCGGCGCGATGAGGATGGATATTTTTGGATAACTGGCCGGGTTGATGATGTAATAAATGTTGCCGGGCACCGATTGGGAACGGCAGAAATTGAAAGCGCTCTGGTTGCTCATGAAAAAGTAGCCGAAGCAGCGGTTGTTGGCTTTAATCATGAAATTAAGGGACAGGGAATCTATGCCTATATTTCCCTAATGGCAAATGCTGCAAATAATATAGGAGAAAATGAACATAAATTAAAGAATGAACTTAAACAGTGGGTCAGAAAAGAAATAGGGCCTATAGCAACGCCGGATTTTATTCATTTTACTGCTAATTTGCCAAAAACCAGATCTGGTAAAATAATGCGGCGTATTTTGCGTAAAATAGCCGAAAATGATTTTGCAAATTTGGGTGATATTTCAACTTTAGCTGACCCTGACATTATAGAGCAATTAATTAATAGCCGCCAGAATATGGACAAATTGTAAATGGTTAAAATGGCTATTATTTATAGTTTAGAAGTGTGATTTTTCGTCCTCAGTCACACTTCAAAGAGGAGGAGCGTCGACAATTATAATTTGTCACATTCCGTTATAATTGTCAGCATTCCTTGGCGCTCTTCCTCACATTTTCTCAGGCAGGAGATGAGTTTAGCTGTCCACAAAGAATTTATATTAGAGGGCGGGCAGAAGAAGGCCGGAAATTGGAAATATATTAGTTTGTTCTCCGTGAAAAATTTTAATATATTGATATTTCTTGATATTTTGCTCTTATCGGGCATTTAATATTGTAAGATTTTATCTTCCCATATGCAGTTTTCTTGCAATTTTGTAAGGATATTTTTCAATTTCCCTCTTCCGCCTTCTGATTTCCGCTTTCTGATTTCTGACTTCCGGGCGATAAATCTTAACAACCGACTACATATTTCTAAAGAAGCTGGCAATTATAGATAGCGCTAGCTGTAATTATAGTGAAATATTAAAAATAAAGAGATTTTATAAATATCAAATTATTTATCAGGAAAATATCCTAATTTTGCCAATTCCACTCTGGCGCGCAACTCAATATCTTCAAGCAAACTATTAATTTTAGGTTCGCTATTTATTTTAGCCTGTTGCACATGTGCTAATAATTTATTCAACCGCCCCTCACTCACTCCACCACTGAGAAGGTCTAAACGAATATCTTCTAAAATATCCAACATTGAATGAGCCCGCCTTATTGCCTTCTTCTTTGCTATTAGAGGTTCGTCAACCGCTTGCAGTGCCAAAATTGCGTCAACTGATGTGGTAGGATTGATAGGCGAATTAGAGCTTATTTGCTGAGCGGATTCACTAATATTTAGTTCAAATTTTTTGCTAATTTCTGACCTATTAGTAATTTTGCTCTTATTTCCAACCCTATTAGCGGATGAAGATTTATCTATTCTCATTAGCCTTCCCAAATTCGCCTAATATTTTATATAGGCAAATTCTGCCTATTACGGTTAATATTATATTAACTTTGCCGGCAAAAATTTCCCTTTTTTAATTTTATTGCTGATTTTATAAGTCTTTTTCTTTTTCCTTATTTTTTTTCACTTGATTTTCAATTGGTTAGCAGAGTGCTTCGCCAAAAAATAAATTGGCACGATTTTCGCAGCGAACCGGGCAGGCAGTTTATATAAATATTAGTTCATGGGGATGGACTAAAATATACGGGAAAGCCAATGAATAAAAAGCAAAATCTTTTTTATAAAACGCAAAAATTACAAAATATTAATTTTACTCAAAAAGGCTGGCATGTAATTTATGCAATTATTTTGGCAATTTTTGCTCTCTTTATAACCAGCAGCGCCTTTGCAGCACCGGCCAGAATTAAAGATATTGTGGATATTGAGGGTATTCGTGATAATCAATTAATAGGCTATGGATTGGTTGTTGGCCTAAATGGCACTGGTGATAGTCTTAATAATTCGCCCTTTACCCGACAAAGCCTACAGGCAATGCTTGAGCGGCTCGGAGTTAATACGCGCGGCGAAAATGTGCGCACAAAAAATGTTGCCGCTGTGATGGTAACCGCTAATTTACCTCCCTTTGCAACACAGGGCTCAAGAATAGATGTAAATGTATCTGCTTTGGGTGATAGTGATAGTTTGCAGGGAGGAACTTTGCTTGTAACTCCGCTTTTGGGTGCTGACGGGGAGGTTTATGCAATTGCTCAGGGGCCGGTTTTAATAAATGGGTTTAAGGCCGAAGGGGAAGGAGCAACAGTTATATCTGGAGTTCCAACTACCGGGCGCATTTCAAATGGCGCACTTATTGAGCGCGAAACCGGCTTTAGATTAGGCGATCAAAGAACATTGCGCCTTAGTCTTAAAAATCCAGATTTAACCACTGCCCGGCGCATTGCTTTGGCCATAAATGATTATATTGGCATGGCGGCGGCTGTTCCAGAAAATTCTGCCGTGGTCAGCCTAACCCTTCCGCGCAATTTTAACGGTAATATTGTTGATTTACTTACCGATATAGAACAATTAGTCGTACAAACAGATTTAGTAGCAAAAATTGTCATTGATGAAAATTCGGGCATTATTGTTATGGGTAAAGATGTGCGCGTTTCTACTGTTGCAATCGCCCAGAGCAATTTAACCGTAACCATTGCCGAAAGCCCCGTAGTTTCTCAGCCAAACCCATTAAGTTTTGGTGATAGTGTGCAACTGCCACGCACCGATCTTAATGTTGAAGTGGGTGATAGTAATCTGGCTTTGGTTCCAGAATCCGTTAGTTTGCAAGAATTAGTTGACGGGCTAAACTCACTTGGCATAAGCCCGCGCGATTTAATTGCGATAATTCAATCAATAAAGGCCGCCGGCGCATTGCAGGCAGAAGTGGTGGTGATGTAATGGAACTTAACCCTATTAATCCCGGCAATAATTATTCTAATGGCGCGCTGCCAAATAGCAAAAATATGCAAAAAAAGGCGCAAGAGCTGGAGGCGGTATTTTTGCATATTTTACTTAGTCAGATGTTTTCCTCTATAAAAACCAACTCAATATTTGGTGGTGGGCAGGGTGAAAAAACCTGGCGCTCAATGCAGTCGGAACAATATGCGAATTTACTAGCCCAAAATGGTGGGGTTGGCTTGGCAGATCAAATTGTTGCCGATCTTTTATTAGTGCAGGAAAATGCCAAACTTTATCAGGCAAGCCTAAAGCCCAATTCAGTACCATATGCAGCAAATGGAGCAATAAATGAACGCCGCTGAAAGAATTTCTCAACTTGATAAACTTGATGCAAATGAACTTTGTGACAAAGCAAATGAAAAACTATCCGCTCTTGTTGATATTATGAATAAGGAAACAATTTTATTAAGAGAGGGACACTTAAAGGAAGCTGGCGAGCTTAGCGCGGAAAAAACTCAGCTTTCACAGGATTATGTGGTTTTAGCGCGTGCTGTAAAACGGGCAAGTGAGAGATTAAAAAGGCAAGCGCCAAAAAAATTGATTAAATTACAACAACAGCACGAAAGTTTTGCTACGCAAATGGCCGAAAATCTACGTGTATTAGCAAGTGCAAAAAAGGTAGCAGAAGATATATTAACAGATGTAGCTAAAACGGTAGGCAAAAATTCCAAGCCAAAAACCTATGATACTAGCGGGCATATATCAAATAGAAATGTAGAATTAGCGCGCGGTCTATCTATTGATAAGGCACTTTGAACATAAATTTCAAATTTTAATAAAATATAAGATAAAAAACTAAGTGCGGCTAAATTTTTCACTGCAATAATGGCAAAGTGAAATAGGATTTGCCGCCATGACCAGAATTACAACCATTAGTGAAAGTTTTAGCTTAAGAAATAATTTTCCCAAAAATATTAGAAATTCCTTTTCTGAAAGAGCAATAAGGAAAAAGGAAAAAAGCGCGCCCAGCAGAGCAAAAGAGAATTATAAAGAAAAACAAGGGAAAAATCTGGATCTGACAATATAGTCCAATTTATCTATTGATAATATTATAATTCCATTTCGCAAATATGGTTTATAAATTCTTAATTTTTACATTGCCGCTTTTTGTAAAAATAACAGTAACCCACTGATAAATATAGCATAATAAATTTGTAGCAAAAAAACTACAAAATTAAAAATATTTATTATTTTAACCAAATATCAAATCATAAAGTTCATTATAGGCACATCTCAGAAAGAGATTATTTAGTAATCGACCTTGAATAGGAGTTCTTAAATGGCCGAAATTTCACTTTCCTCTGCTGTTAGGCA
>WFXU01000078.1 GCA_015490455.1 Hyphomicrobiales bacterium | reverse complement strand
TCCCACTCACCCTCAATAACCACATGGGCTGCTGCACCAAGCAATACTGCCTCAATTAAATTGTGACTGAGATATACATATATGCCGGGTTGTAGGAATTTATAAGTTGCAGCACCTGCTGAACCACCGCGAATGAACCAAGTTT
Organism: Hyphomicrobiales bacterium; assembly: GCA_015490455.1. Taxonomy (GTDB): domain Bacteria; phylum Pseudomonadota; class Alphaproteobacteria; order Rhizobiales; family Devosiaceae; genus S141-66. Next base: position 11,005 of record WFXU01000078.1, on the reverse strand, counting down.
CTAAATCAGTAGCGGGAGCATCGTTAAATGAGCCGGTTTCCCAGACAAAATCTCCATGCCCGCCAATAATATGAGGGCGGCTATCTCGGTTGGCTTGTGCATGAATGAAAAGAACCGTCTCGCCAACTTTTGCCTTTAGAGCGGCATCCCCCGTTAATGCACCAACAGCACCATTAAACACAACATGAGTTGGCACAAGTTTTTTCATGGCTTCAATAGAATCGCTAAAATCATCACCAGCATTTTCATATTTTTTATATTCGCCATTTTCATCTTTTGGAATATAAAAATCTTGCTCACCAATATAAAATACTTTGTCATATCTTATTGGATTGCCCTCATTATCCTTTAAGCCATCGCGCGGTAATACCATAATTGCCCCATTCATGCCATGCACAACATGGTAGGGAATCATCGCGCCACCTGGAGCACAGTGATAAACAAATACACCAGCACGAGTTGCCTTAAAACGAAGAATAGCCTCTTCACCCGGTTGCACCAATGTTAAACTAGCGCCACCAAGCGCACCGGTTGCAGCGTGAAAATCAATATTATGTTCCAAAACATTGCCTTCAGGATTAACAAGAGTTAATTCAAGATAATCACCTTCATGCACAACGGCCATAGGACCGGGAACAGTGCCATTAAAAGTTAATGCCCAAATTTCTGTGCCCTCATCATCAATAACTATTTTTTTCTCTATTATTTCAAAGCGGATTTCAACAACTTTTGGACCGCCAGTGGCGACCTGATCATGCTCTGGCACAAATGGTGGTGCAACCAATTGTTGTTTTACACGTGGAAGATTTTTTACTTCTTCCTCTGAAGCTAATGCCAATGATACTTTATTTGCAACTGCGCCGGCAACCGCAGTTGCAGCGGCAGCAGTCATAAATGTTCTACGATCTAATCCCATTTTCCCCTCCCAGAATTAGTTTGATTAATATTTTAAGTGCTATATTTTCGCTTATCGCTCAATTTCTGCCATTTTTGGCTATTTTTTTGAGGCATTAAACATACATATTAAATATATCTTTAAGAAATTAACCAAAGAAGTGACAATTTGTCAATCTTGCTCTAAGAATGAGTGTATAAATTTATATTAGCCAGTAAAACAAATAGATAATGAGATTAACAAGATTTACCGATAATTCTTTGAGAGTATTGATATATTTAGCCTTAAGCGAGGAGCGCGATATCACTATTTCTGAAATTGCGCAAAAAATTGCAATTCCTAAAAATCACTTGGTAAAAGTTGTTCATTCGCTTGCAAAGCGAAATTTTATCAAGACGTTGCGCGGACGAAATGGTGGTATTAGATTAAATAAAACTGCCAAAGAAATTATTGTTGGTGATGTTGTTCGCATGATGGAGGGGCAACTCGAAGTGATAAAATGCTTTGAACCTCGTTGCCCTCTTGCAACCAGTTGTAGGCTTAGAAATCTCTTAAGCGAAGCAACAGATGCATTTTTGTTGGTCCTTGATAAATATTCAATTTATGACCTTGTGGAACTAAGAGAAGACCAGCTTAAAAAATTACTTAATATTGCTTAGTAATTATTTGATTGGGGTGCAGCCTGCATTTTTAGCGTATTTCATATAATATAAACTAGTCAACTAGTAAGGTTGGTAGTCTAATCTAGTATTACCAGCTACTAATAAGTGATTTCCATTGTTTGCCCATTGCGGCTAACAATTATTTTCGTATTGGTAATATTTTTAACTATCCAGCCGCCCTTTACCACATCGCCAATGCGCGCCATTGTGCCATCACTTAAAACAACAAGACGCGCATCCCCATCAATCCACACACTTTTGATAGATAACTCAAAATCCCCTTCCTTCCTTGATGTAACATTATTCACCATATAAGAAAGATTTGGCTGACCATCATACCATTGTAAAATAGTTCGCCATGCTGGCATGCTCCCCTCTGGTAAAACACCGCTAACGGCTACAGTTCCATCGGGATTTTCTTGCACTACAAGAAAATTATCAAGCTCCATTTTGGCAATATATTGTCTGATTAGAGAAGCGGTTTTATCTCTTTTTTCAGTTAGTTGAGCAATATCTGCCGCAGTTTTGTCAATAGTTGTTTCAAGTCTAGAATTAGAGCTACTCGTTATAGAATAAAAATAATTCTGCTTTGCAATAAAAGATGAACCAATTAGACCGATTAATATGCTAAAAATCACTATCAAAGCGGGCTTGATAATTTTATCCCCGACCTTTTTAATATCATACTCACGCTCAAATAAAATAGAACTATCGCCAAATTTTAAGATAGCAGGCAAAGACAAATTCACCTTTTGCCCAATATCCACAATTTGCCCATCTTCTAACTCAACCAGACCATTATTTGGAATAACTATAATTTGATTATCAATAAATGTGCCCGGCTTTACGCTAAAGTGATTATGATTAATCTCAGCCCCAAGCAGAACTATATCATTCTCGGTAGAAGTCCCAATGGTAATTATATCTTTTCTATCAGATGGAAATAATATTAGCGCACCCTTATGGCGGCCAGATAGAATTGTGGCCTTTAAGGCAAATTTCTCATTAATTTTTGTAAAATCCAACCCATTCCTAAAGGGCGTCTTTGTCGGTTTTAGCTCTGTTGAAATTGCCATAATATCCACCAAATTCAAATTACGCAAATACTATTCATGGTGTCTTATCTTTAATCAATTCAATATTGGGATGAATAGGCATTGGCGCAAAATAGCGCCAATGCTTTTATTGTGGCCTAGCTCTTAACGCCCCGAGAGCAGAATTGCCATCGGTTGACACTTCAAGAACCTTCGCAGCAGTGGCAATCGCCTTCTGGAAAGCGGCCTCCATTTGCGCAATAGCTGCGCCCGCCTGACCTTCAAGCCCAGAAGATCCGCCCATTGCAGATATTTCCATGTTAATCTCCATTCAACTAATAGGCCAATTCTGATGCCTACCGCATCAAAATAAGCTCTAGCACAATTTAGCGGGTTTGAATATCAAATCATCCATGTTAGGTTAACGCATCCGCGCCAACTCAACGATAGAGGCAATCTGGATGAGATAGCCAAACCTTAATAAGAGGTTAACAAATTTTCATTAATAGCTCAAGCAAAAATCTTTCAAACTATATTTCATAATTTATATTGCAAAATTATTCTGTTTTATTCTCAGAAAATTTGTAGAATCCATATAATTCAGCAAATAAGTAAATTTGGGTAATAGAGCAATTTTTCTCAGTATAATTTATTTCATAAAAATAGGTAATTTTGCCAAATCAGAGATAAAATTTGCGTAACTTATTGTAATATAAGAACTATATTTTTCTAAGCTGCAATTTGCCATTTTCCCTTTCTAAGTAGTTAATACGGATATTTTTATATTTTAGAATATGCGATTATCTCTCCGAGTTTAGTTTTGAATGAAATGGAGGATAAAACTATGGTATGGAGTGCAATTGGGAGTGCAGTTCTCGGATCGGTAGCTTCTGCCTTTGTCAGTAAGGCCATGGGCAAGGGCAAAGGCGGAAGCAGAGGCAGCGGAGGAACTCTTGAGGCCGCTCGGGCTGAAGCTGTAGCAAAGCAGGAGCAAATGTCTATTAAAGCTATTAAGTTCTCGAGTAAAATATTTGAGCTTATAACCAACAGGGATATTGCTCTTAAAGCGCTTAGATCGCCACCCAATCTCTAACTTTAGGAGGTTGTTGCTTAATTTTCCGATTTATCTGCTGTTAGTGCGAGGCGGATGAGTGAGGATGGATGGTCAAGAACACGAGAACAACGGCAAATGTGCGCTATGTGTGGATGTATATGTTAGCTGTATTTCGGATTGTTGTGTTGGGATTCGTTTATAGAAATTTGAGGTGAGATAATATGGGTGCGCTAGGGATAATTGGTGGAATTGTTGGCAAGCTGGTAGGTGATTATTTTGGTAATGGCGAATTTGGCCGTTCCTTCGGTGCCGCTTTTGGCAGGGGGTTTGACTTACGCGGTGACCCTATTGCGCAAATGGTAAATCAGATTTTTGAAAATGGCATAAGAGACGCGCAAGAAAAAGCGTCTGATGATAAATATATTGATGAAGGATTAGCGGAGATAAATAAATATAGATCTAAGCCGAACGTCTGATTAGCGGGCTAAGTGCTATATATTGGGGGCGGAGTAATTATGTTGTAGCGCTGCCTCACGTGGTAGTGTGGTGGGTGTCGGGTTGGTGCCCTTTCTGAATGGAAGCGATATGAGGGATGCGAGATGGTAAGCGGGGAGGGTGTTTTCCCCGTTTTATTTTGTTTTTTAGTCCTGTGTTCCGATTGTAATTTTCCGGTTAAAGCAAAAATAGGCGGGAATTTTTCTCACTTTATCATATTTACATTACCGGCCGTGAAGATTTATTGCCCAGAAGGCGGGAATCAGAAACCAGAAATCGGAAATCGGAAATCAGAAGATTGTTTTAACTCTATCATAAACTCAATAGTCCACGCCCCACATTCAGTCCCACAAAATACCCCCAACTGCCCCCACAATTTACTCATGCCCCTACAACCACCCCTACAATCAAATAACTTAACTTAGCAGGACAAATAATTAGTTTCACTTTGCAAAACAAAGAACTTTGAAACAATAAATTATGATCCAAATATTGGAAGTGATAAGCAGCGAGGGCGAGGTCGATAGTTAGAAATTAAGGGTAGGAAAGCGCAAAAATATCAATCAAAATTGCAAAAAATTACACATAAATCGAATGCAACGGCAAAAATATGAAAGAGTTGGTGCTATTTTTTCATCCTCTCATCAAATTGGAACTGATATGTCCCCGCCTTCTGCCTTCTGCAAATATCAATATATTAAAAATTCTTCGCAAAAGACTAGTACGGGATTGCTCTTAGAGCCTGCATAATATTACCATTATTATTCCCCAGCCTAGCACGATATACCATATAATTTGCCATAATGCGCTGCACATATTTTCTTGTTTCAACAAAGGGAATTGTCTCAATCCAATTTATAATGTTTATATTTTTTTCACGTGGATCGCCATAATATTTTAGCCATTTATCTACATTACCTGCTCCGGCATTATAAGCAGCAGCGGCAAGAACAAGAGAGCCATCATATTTATCCATTTGCTTGGCTAAATAGGTTGAACCGAGCAAAATATTATATGCAGGATCATTTAATTTATATTGTGAATATCTAATGCCAATTTTTTTGGCTGTCTCAGCAGCCGTTGCCGGCATTAATTGCATCACACCGCGCGCACCACTTCGCGAAACAGCATCAAAATCAAAGCGGCTCTCTTGCCTGGCGATCGCATAAATTGCAGCCCTATCTATTTTTGCTAATTTATAATTTTTAGAAATGCCATCCAGCGGATAATTAAATAGATCTAGCTTAAAACCTCGCCGATTAGCAATATCGGCAATTAAAATTGCAATATTATGGGCATCTATTGATTGGGCAAGCCTAGCGGCCAGAATAAATTCGCCCCCATTTTGTAAAGAATAGGCTAGCCTTTTAATTAGCGGCTCCGCAAGCGAACCCCTATTATATTTTGCCAATAGTCTAATAGCGCGCACTAATTCACGCTTTTCAAAAATTGGCACATATTCACGCCATTTTGGCATGGGGCGAATATTTACCATTTTTAAGCCAAGTTCAGCCCGTGCTAACTGTCCATAATAGGTTTTGTCATATTGCGCAGCCCTTGTGAATGCTTCTTTTGCTCCTTCTTTATCACCAAGTGCCCTCAAAGCCCTCCCAAGCCAATAATTTGATTGGGTTATGGTGCTGGCAAGGGTAGAAAGGGATCGCTGTTGCTCAAAATGTATTAGCGCAGCTTTAGCATCATTTAGATAGTTAAGAGCTACCCAGCCAGCATGAAAATTTGCCTCAACCAATCTGCCCTCTGGTCCCCTTTGATAGCCCGCAGCGGCCTTATAAGCGGTTTTATACTGTTTTAACCTGATAGCCATTCTTACAAGAAGACGCCTTTCATACCAAATTAAAGCGCTGGCACTATTGGGAATATTGCCCTTTATTTTATCAAGATGAGCAACGGCTCTTTTAGGTTTTTGCGCTCTCCTTGCTAATTGCGCATTTGCAAAATGAAAAATATAATTATCACGCAAAGATGGGTCTACCCTATCCAATAAATATTGCGCATTTTTGGCCTTGCGCGAAACAGCAATTCTAGCTCTGGCTAGTGACTTTTGCGCCAAAGAGAGTTCCGACATAATACGCTCAACCCCCTTTGCCCTGTCATTCATGAGTAAATTTTGTGCTCTTTTCCAATGATCCTCATTTGTTAATAAAGAGCCAAATTGCTGATAAATTTCTTCTTCTGTTTTCCTGTCAAGAAACTTATTTATCCAGATATATTTAATAATTCTACCTGCCCGGGCTCTTTGTCCATCCTTTATATAAGAGCGGGCAAGGACGATTTGCGCTTCTATAATATTAGGCATTTTTCCGCCCAATAGGGAAATAATTTGCTGATAATTTGCGTCTGATTTAATAAGGGCCTGTTCTAAACGGGTTTTATATAAATAGGGACTGGCAAAAAGGGGAGCATCTTTGGCAAATCTTAATACTGAATTATAGTCAATTTCTCCATTCCCATAATAAATAGCCGCCCATTGAATAGTGCGCCTTTCTAAATTGCTTTTAATTGAGCGTGCTAATTTATAAGCTTTGGCATATTCTTTCTCGTCCAATAATTTTAGTGCTTCCAAAAATTTTGCTGAAGCCTTAATAGGTTGCCCTATATTAGCATTAGAGCCGATTGAACTGGTGCTAATATTGTCAATTTTTCCTTCGGCTAAGGTTGGTGAAGAATATATTAGGGTAGCGGAATATATTAAGATGGTGGCAAATAGGAAAAGAAATTTGCCAAAAATTTTCATTAATTTGCAGATATTATATTTACTCATTTACTATTTTGCCTCTAAGGGGGAGGTAATTTTTAGATAATAAAGCCGGGCAATGGCGCATATTAAAGGAGAAATGTAAAAAATTGGTCTATGAATAGTTAAAGAAAGAAAATAGATGATAATTTTTCGCATAAATTGCATTTAGCAAATAATTTTGTCGTTAAAATGACATTCTAGCTTTATTATTTTGAGTAAACAGCGTAAAAACTATTATAAATATTAAATTAGCAAAATAGAGGAATAAAATGTTTACTGGTGCAATTTCAGCCCTAATCACACCCTTTTTGAATGGGGAAATTGATGAAAAATCTCTCATTAATATGATAGAGTGGCAAATAGATGAGGGGATAGACGGTTTTGTGCCGGTTGGAACAACGGGAGAATCGCCAACACTTTCGCATGAAGAACATGCACGGGTCGTAGAAATTACTGTTAAAGCGGTCAAAGGGCGTGTTCCCATTATTGCCGGAGCCGGCTCAAATTCTACTTTAGAAGCAATTGAAATGGCCAAATTTGCTGAAAAAACGGGAGCTGATGGGGTGCTTTGCGTTTCTCCCTATTATAATAAGCCCAATCAGGAAGGCTTATTTCAGCATTTTTCTGCAATTGCTAAAGAAATATCCATTCCGCTTATTCTTTATAATATTCCGGGACGCTCAATAGTTGATATATCTATTGAGACAATTATGCGCTTACAAAATGAATGTAAAAATATAGTTGGCATAAAAGATGCTACTGGGGATTTAGCAAGGGTTAGTTTACAGCGGTTAGAATTGGGAGAGAATTTTAATCAGCTTTCGGGTGAAGATATAAGCGCCTTAGGCTTTAATGCGCAAGGGGGCAATGGTTGTATTTCTGTTGTTTCTAATGTTGCTCCAAAATTATTTTCATCTTTGCAAAGGGAAAGTCTGGCGGGCAATTTTGCAAAAGCATTAGAAATTCAGGATAAATTGACCCCGCTAATGAAAGCGCTATTTATTGAACCCAGCCCTGCGGGGGTAAAATATGTAGCCAATAGGTTGGGGCTTTGCTCTGAACAATTGCGTTTGCCAATAGTTCCGGTTTCTAAAAATACGGCTGAAATATTAGATGCGGCGATTGAGCATGCAGGTCTTTTGCGGCTAAAATAATTATTTGACAAATGGCTAAGAAAAAAAAGGCAAATCTTAAAAGCGGACTAATCGCCGAAAATAGACGCGCTCATTATGATTATGAAATATTGGATAAATTAGAGGCAGGTATAGTTTTGCTTGGAACGGAGGTTAAGTCGCTCCGCAATGGTAAGGCGCAAATAACAGAAAGTTATGTTTCTCCTGAGGAAGGAGAATTATGGCTTATAAATTCGTATATTGCTGAATATGTACAGGCAAATAGATTTAATCATGATGAGAGAAGAAAACGGAAATTATTGGTCTCAAAGAAGGAATTATTGCGCCTTAAAGCAGCCGTTGAAAAGGCAGGCAATACGATAATACCGCTAAAACTATATTTTAATAATCGGGGTCTTGTTAAGGTCTTATTGGCTATTGCAAAGGGTAAAAAGAAATTTGATAAACGCGAAACCGAAAAAAAACGCGATTGGAAACGCGAAAAATCACGCCTGATGAAATATTTATAGATGAGCATTTATGGGCTAAATAAGCGCTGAAAATAATATGAATTATTAGTTCTCTGTGAAGAATTTTTAATATATTGATATTTTGCTCATATTGAACATTTAATATTGCAAGATTTGCCTCTCCATATGCAGTTTTCTTGCAATTTTGATGGATATTTTGCGATTTCTAATTTCTGACTTCCGACTTTTGAGCGATAAATTTTCGAGGCCGACTTATTAACATTAAATATTATTCATGCCTATTAACTCAGATTAGTCTTACTATAATTTTCGCGCTTTTTTGATATTCCATGTTTGGTTTTTGCCCAAAAATATGGCCTGACAAATAATTCATAGGCAGCAAAAAATGAAGCAATGCCATTAAGCCCCCAGTAAAATGGTAAGGTAAGTAAAGAAAAAGAAAATTTGCGCTTTAATCTTAAAACACCCACAATTGAATGAGAAATTATTGCGCCATAACCAACAATTAAGACAAATATATGAATAAATATCCATCCATCACTATTTTCAAAGCCAAGATAGCTCATTTCCAACAATCTGACTAATATGGCTATAAGAAAAATCGTATGTAAGGGCGCGCTAATTATTAGGCTGCCCACATAAATTTGAAATGCCAGAAAATTCTTTATTCCGGCATCTCTTAAAAATTGTCCCGCAAACCGATTATGCACAATAAAGGTTTGCATCCAGCCTTTCATCCATCTTGTGCGTTGAGCCATCCATTGTTCCAGACTAATTGGCGCTTCTTCATAGGTGCGCGAATTAAAGGTGCTGCTTTTATATCTAAGGCGCGAGAGGCGAACTCCAAGATCTGCATCTTCTGTTACATTGAACGCGTCCCAGCCTCCAACTTCTAAAAGCGATATGGTGCGAAAATGATTAGAAGTGCCCCCAAGCGGCATGGGAAAGCTCCAGCGGCTAAGTGCGGGCAACATAACCCCGAATAATCCGCTATATTCGGCAGCAAAAAGCCTTGTTAGCCAATTTTCATTGCTATTATCAATAACCAATTCCGCCTGGATACAATCAATGCCGGGATTATTATAAAATATGGTTGCGGCAATTTTTAACTGACTGGCTTCAGGAATATCTTCCGCATCATAAATAACTAAATATTCACCCCTGACCAATGGTAGAGCAAAATCAAGCGCTTTTGGTTTTGTTAGGGGAGCAGAATCAGGCACTTCTATCAGTTCAAAAGTGGGATTATCTGCAAGAATATTTTTGACAGCTTCTAGCGTTTTTGGGCTGGTTTGCTCAACAATAAATTTAACATCCAGCTTTTCCGGCGGATAATCAAGTCCATTCATTACCTTTTCTAATTGCGCAACCATATTGGCTTCATTTCGCAGAGGGATTAATATTGTATAAATTGGTAAATAAACGTCATTAAGCAGCTTTGTTGGATTTTGCCTATCATCATAAAAAAGCTCAAAAAGAGCTGCAAAGCGAAACCAGGCCGGCAATATGAATAATATAAATAATAGGGGTAATAAATATGGGGTAAAATTTAAGGGAGCAAAAGATATTAAACTTATGATAAAAATAATTAACATTATAAATATTATTCTTGCTGGGATAGTAAGGTCTAAATGAGCGCTGGCAAAGGGCCAACGCCGCGCCAGACGTTGACGCGATTCATCTAGTAATTTTTCTTTATGTAAAAAAATTAGCCCCTCCCTTAAAGCGCGTTTTGGAACAATACATATATTCATTTTCTTTGTTGTTCTTGCTCTTATTTGCTCGCTAAGAGCCAATATTTTATCAGCGCTGGGGGAAATAAAAATTACCTCCCTGTCAAATAAAAGAGCAGAAAAACTATCAAACAAACCTAAATCATCAAGGCGGGTAATGGGTGTTAATATTTTTAGGTTTCGCGGCACTTGTTCGCTAAATGGCAGGGAGCAAAATTGGGCGGCTGCCCGATAAGTTTCTTCCTCAGAAATTTTTTGCCGAAAAATTATATAATCAAATAAATCTATCGCTAATCTTTGCGCCTCCATTACGCTTTTTGTTGCATCTAAATGCAAATTTTTAGTTTGTTGAAAAATATATTTTGCCAGCTCAATCTTATTTAACATTCTTGCCTTTGTGGTAATTTATAGGTTTGTTCAGTAATTTACAGATATTTGCTGCTCTATTTTCCATAATTCACTAATACCAAAATATAGATTTTGTAAAATTTCTCTCTCGCTAAGTCCCAAACGAATGGTTGGAGAAATGTCAACTAAACCGTCTTTTCCAATATTTGTATGTTCGCCCCCTATGCCGCGAACGGAGAGAGAAAATTTTTGCGCTATCTTTTTTAGGCTAGAAATATTGGGATTATCATTCATAAATTTTGCAAATTTTATATGCACGCTTAAACGCATTGCAGTGCCAAGATTAGAGGGGCAAGATGTTATATTGCCATAATATTTGTGGCTGGCAAATTTAGGCAGTAAATTAGTTAATTTTGTTAGACC
>WFXU01000077.1 GCA_015490455.1 Hyphomicrobiales bacterium | reverse complement strand
TGAGGGTAGTTTTGTAGGGCTGATTGTGGGGCGTAGTCTATTAAGTTTATGACGAGGTTAAGATAATTTGTTACGCTGAGCAAGGCCAAAGCTTCTGTTGCAATTGATGCTCTTAGCCGCTCATTGTGCTTACTATCCTTTTTCTCACAAATTCAACCTCCGGTTTCTGATTCCGTTTCCCTCTTCTAACTTCCGACTCCTAAACGATAATTCTGCACAATCAACTAACTCGCTGTTAAATAGGCGTTAAAACCTTAAGGCTATTATAGTGCCTGAATGGTTTGTTATTTTGGGTGTATCTATTGGCTAAGAATAATATAAATTCTGCTGGGAAAGAAAAAAGGGGAACAAGGACTATAGGTAAAATTTCTGTAAAGCGCTCAAAAAAATCTAACGGGAAAAAAAGATTAATAGGAACGCTTAGCAGGAATGATCCCCATAATGATATTTTGTTACATGCTGCTTTAGAAAGCATGACAGATGCTTTTACGGTTTGGGATTATGAACAAAGGCTGATTACATTTAACAAAAAATATGAGCAACTTTATTTTGCAAAAGTGCCTGGCCTTAAGCCCGGGATGACTTTACGCCAAGTGTGCGAATTGTCAGTCAAAAATGGCAATGACGGCGGTATGAGCGCCAATGAATTATATAAAAAATATTCTTCTATTTTGCATAAGACTGCCAAAAGCAAATCAGTTGAAGTGATTGAACGCAAGGTTAATGGTAGATATTATCGCTCATCCTTTATTCAGGTTCCAAATATTGGGCAAATTGTCACACAAAAAGATATAACTGATGAAGTAAAGCAAAAAAGGCAGGAGAAGGAAAAAGATAAGCAAATTGCAAGGCAAAATTACTGGTTTGGTGTGGCGATAAATTCTATGTCGCAAGGCTTATGTGCTTTTGATGAGAATAAGAGACTAATTATCTGCAATGAGGTTTATAAAAACATATATAAATTGCCCAAAAGACTGACAAAGCCGGGAGCAAAATATGAAGATATTCTAAAATATCGCATAAAAAAGGGCTTAATTCCTGAGGGAGAAACGGCTGAAAGCCATTATGCGAACAGGATTGAGCTGGCAAAATCAAGTCTAACCGAGAAAATATTTACCGAATATGAAAATGGCAGATATTTACAAATAATGAAAAATTCAATGCCAAATGGTGGCTGGATTGGCATTATTCAAGATGTGAGTGAAGAAGTTAAAAAAAGAGAAATTGCAAAAGAAAAAGATAGGCAAATTGCCAAGCAAAATCTCTTAATTAATACAGCCATTAGCAATATGTCGCATGGTCTTTCTATGTTTGGCCCTGACCATAGATTGATAATTTGTAATGAAATATATGCAAAATTTTACGGCCTTCCTAAAAAATTGGTTAAGCCGGGAACAAAATTTAAGGATATTTTAGAATATAGGCTCGCCAATAATTTAGCCTGCAAAAATGAGAGTAAAGAGGAATTTCTTAAAAAACGGCTTAAATTTATTGATGGAAAGCCAGAGGCTAAAGAATTTGTTGAGAATGTTAAAAATAGGCTGATTTCTGTTATCAGAAGGCCGATGGAGGATGGTGGTTGGGTGGCAACCCACCAGGATATAACGGAGCAGCGCAAAAGAGAAGAATTAATAGAGCAAAGAAGCAAAGAGCTTGAACAACAAAATATGCGTTTTGATGCCGCCGTTAATAATATGGGGCACGCGCTCTCTATGTTTGATAAAAATCATAAATTAATCATTTGTAATGAGGCATATAAAAATCTTTATAAATTACCGAAAAGACTATTAAAACCAGGTTCTGATTTTTGGGATATTCTTGAACATGGTGCAAAAAGCGGCATGGTTTCAATTGCCGATAAACAGCAGCGTTTTGAGGCCTTAAATAGGGTAATAGAAAATAAAAAAATTGTAAAAGGGCCAATAAAAATGCTGAATGGGAGAATAGTTTATATTCAACATTACCCATTAAAGGATGGAGGTTGGCTGGCCACGCATGAGGATATAACCGAACAGCATAAATCGGAGGAACTAATCCGCCATATGGCCAGACATGATGGGCTAACCGGCCTTCTTAATCGCCGCGCTTTTCGCGATTTATTGCGTGAGGGTGAAAAGGCGATAAATAACGGTAAAAAAATGGCCCTTTTATGTATTGATCTTGATCATTTTAAGCCGGTGAATGATAATTTTGGGCATGGTGCAGGTGATGCAGTATTAAAATTAATCGCTAAAAGAATTTCATCCTGTGTTGGCGATATGGGTCAGGTCGCGCGACTTGGTGGCGATGAATTTGCTGCCTTTATTGGCCCGGTCAAATCTAAAAGGGCAGTTGAAAAAATAGCCAAAAAAATAATAGAAGAACTTTCAAAGCCAGTTTGTTGGGAAGAAATTGAGGTGATTGTCGGCGCCTCTATTGGCATTGCGCTGGCTCCGAAAAATGGCAAAAATGCTGAAAGTTTAATGCATAATGCCGACCTTGCTACCTATCATATAAAGAAAAGTGGCAGGGGGAATTATTGTTTCTTTGATAAAACAATGGATAGAAAACAGAAAAAACGCCGCGCTATTGAGCAGGGGCTAAAAACAATCATAGAAAAAAATGAATTACAATTATATTTCCAGCCGCTTATTTCGCTAAAGACCAGCCAGATTTCATGCTGTGAGGCTTTGATGCGCTGGGAAACCAAGAGGGGCAAAAAATATTCGCCTATGGAATTTATCCCAGTTGCTGAAGAAACGGGAATGATTAGAGAAATGGGGAATTGGGCGCTGATTCAGGCCTGTCAGAGTGCGGCAAAATGGTCTAATAATGTCAGGGTAGCTGTTAATATATCACCAATTCAGTTTAGTAGTGGCGATCTTGTAGAGCAGGTTGCTTTGGCACTAGAAATATCTTCTATTGCTGCGGATAGGCTGGAGCTAGAAATTACCGAATCGGTTCCTCTTGCTGAGAGCGATAGAAATTTAGAAATTTTACATAAATTAAAACAGCTAGGTGTTAGAATTGCCCTTGATGATTTTGGAACAGGCTATTCTTCACTTGGATATTTACGTGCCTTTCCCTTTGATAAAGTTAAGATAGATAGGTCTTTCATTTCTTCTTTGAAAAAAAAGCCAGAATCTATTGCCCTTATTAAGGCTGTTGTAGATATTGGCGCTTCTCTTAATATGTCCGTTACCGCTGAGGGGATAGAGACAGAAGAGCAATTAAGAGCAGTTTTTAAGCAAAATTGTCATGAGGTGCAGGGATATTTATTCAGCCCGCCCCTACCGCAAAAATCTATAGAAAGATTATTATCCATTAAAAATGTGCAAAATAGTGACGAAATTACGCAAAAGAAAAATTATAATAGCCAAAAATAATAGTTAAAAATATTAATTTGCTTGTTCTTTTATTTTATCTGGTTTAATGGCTTCATCTAAACGCCTATCGGGCTGAACTTTTCCCATAATGAATGGTATTTTTATGAATTTGCGCAATATTGCCATAATAGCCCATGTAGATCACGGCAAAACCACCCTAATTGATGTTTTGTTAAAGCAATCAGGCGCTTTTCGCGCCAATCAAAAAATTGCCGAAAGGATAATGGATAATAACGATCTTGAAAGGGAGCGGGGTATTACAATTTTGGCCAAACTTACCTCACTTTATTGGGAAAATGTGCGCATAAATATTGTTGATACTCCTGGCCATGCTGATTTTGGCGGTGAGGTTGAACGAGTTCTTTCTATGGTTGATGGAGTTGTTTTATTGGTGGATGCGGCAGAAGGGCCAATGCCCCAGACTAAATTTGTGCTAGCTAAGGCCCTAGCGCTTGGCTTGCGCCCTATTGTGGTTATTAATAAAATTGATAAGCCCGATGAGCGCCATGATGAAGTATTAAATGAAATATTTGATTTATTTGTAGCGCTTGATGCAAGTGAGGAGCAACTTGATTTCCCAATTATTTATGGCTCGGCTAAAAATGGCTGGATGGCAAAATCGCCTGACGGAAATAAGGGCACTATTGCTCCCCTACTTGATGAAATAATCAGCCATGTTCCCGCGCCCAGAGTGGAAGAGGGACCATTTAGAATGTTAGTTACAACAATAGAACGTGATGATTTTTTGGGGCGTATTTTAACGGGGCGCATTTTGTCTGGTTCTGTTAAAGCTGGCGACAATGTTAAGGTGCTAAATTACGATAATAAAACTATTGAAAGGGGGCGTATTTCAAAAATACTTGCTTTTCGCGGACTAAAAAGAACCCCAATTGAAGTGGGTGAAGCGGGTGATATTGTTGCAATTGCCGGACTTGAAATAGCAACTGTTGCGGATAGTATTTGTGATCTTTCAATCAAAGAGCCTATAAAGGCCCAACCTATTGATCCACCTACTCTTTCTATGCTGTTCAGAATTAATGATAGCCCATTTGCGGGTAAAGAGGGCACAAAAGTGCAAAGCCGCGTTATAGGCGAAAGATTGTGGCGTGAGGCTGAGGGAAATATTGCAATTAAAGTAAGTCAGGGCAAAGATAGTGATAGTTTTATTGTTTCTGGGCGTGGAGAATTGCAATTAGCGGTGTTGATAGAAACTATGCGCCGCGAAGGGTTTGAGTTAACTCTTGGACGACCAAAAGTTTTATTTAGAGAGGATGGAGGACAAAAATTAGAGCCTATTGAAGAAGTTATAATTGATGTTGATGATGAATATAGCGGAACGGTAGTGCAAAAATTAACCGAACGCAAAGGCGAATTAGTGGAGATGCGTCCATCAGGAACGGGGCGAACAAGATTAAGATTTTACGTTCCGACCCGCGCCCTAATTGGTTATCATCCTGAATTAATGGGAGATAGTCGGGGAACAGCAATTTTTAATCGGATTTTCTATAAATATGCTCCATTTAAGGGAGAAATAAAGGGAAGGCGCACAGGTGTGCTTATTTCAAACGCCACCGGGGTCGCTGTGCCATATGCCTTATTTAACCTTGAAGATAGGGGGCAAATGTTAATTGATGCTGGAGTTCCGGTATATGAGGGTATGATAATTGGGGAACATAATCGTAATAATGATTTGGAAGTTAATCCGCTTAAAACAAAGCAGCTCACTAATATAAGAACTCATTCTAAAGATGAAGCAATACGTTTAACACCTCCTAAAAGATTAACATTAGAGCAATCATTGGGCTATATTGCAGATGATGAATATGTTGAAGTTACTCCAAAATCTATTCGTTTACGCAAAATCCACCTATGTCCGCACCAAAGAAAACGCGCCCAAAAAGCAGCAGAAGGGTAATTATTTTAATTTGCGCATATTTTGCAAACGCTCATATTGCCCCTTAGCCGACCAGAACAAAATAAGGCTGATAATAGTTGAAATAATGGCATTATAACCAGCAAAACTGAGACCCAAAAAGCGCCACTGTGGCTTATCGCAAGGGATAATAACTGTTTCATTCATCCTACTTAAGTCACTAAAATTAAGCGCTCCAACATCTCCAGAACAAGAAGCAGGACCCGGCCAAAATCCCCATTCAAACCCAGCATGATAGGCCCCCATATAAGCTCCCCACATAAATAAAAGTGCGACAATAAGTGTTAAAATAATACGCAAAATAGGAATAATTTTATTCCATAGACCTATAATTATTAATAAAATTGGCAAGCCAATATAATAGGGCAATCTTTGTATTTGGCAAAGTTCGCAAGGCCTATATCCGCCAATATATTCAAATCCCCAAGCGGCTAAAATTGTAAAAAAAGCCAATAAAAACGCACTATTGGCGCGTGAACTATTGGTTGAGATAGAGTTAAAATATTTTTTCATAATAGTCTAAATAATATATTTTATCGCTATAAATCCACCTATTAGCAAAAAGCAAAATAAAAAGAACATCAAACCAAGACGTTTTTCTATAAATTCCCTAATTGGCGGTCCAAATTTATATAATAATGCGCTTACCGTAAAAAATCTTAAGCCCCGCCCAATAATAGAAACTATTGTGAAGGAAATAAGATCAAAACCAACCGAACCGGAAAAAATTGTCAATACCTTATAAGGAAAAGGCGTAACGGCGGCAAGTAAAATACCCCATCCTCCCCATTTATCATACCATTGCTTAAATCTCTCAAATGAGTGCTCTGCCCCATAAAAATCTAATATTGGTTGCCCGACAGTTTGAAATAATAAAGCTCCTATATAATAGCCAAGAAAAGCCCCCGCCACCGACATTATAGTGCAAAGAGTGGCGTAATAGAGCCAGCTTTTTGGCTTAGCTACAACCATTGGAATAAGTAAAATATCGGGAGGAATAGGAAAAAATGAACTTTCGGTAAAGCTAACCGCCCCCAAAGCAACTGGCGCTTGTTTGGTTTGGGCAAGTGACATTGTCCAATTATATAATTTTCTAAGCAAAATAATCTCCAAATAGATAAGTTACAGATTAGATAAACAATAGGATTTGATTATTAGTAAATGAAACAAATATATTCTTATTATAAGATAATAATGATTGACGAAATTATGCGAATGATTATATTTCAGTGAAGTTTTGCTGCGGGCGTGGCGGAACTGGTAGACGCGCCAGACTCAAAATCTGGTTCTGGTAACAGAGTGTCGGTTCGAGTCCGACCGCCCGCACCATTCTTAGTATGCGTCATTTTTCATGATAAATTGTTTTTTTCAGATTTTATCGCTCAAAGAGATAATTTGCTATTTTAGAATATCAAATTAATCTAATAATAGGTTGAAAAATATTTTCTAACTTAAATTTTACTATATTAATTTCCATTAATATTTTAGTTACTATTAAATTAATTATATATAAATCTGTCGGCTAATTTAAGAATAGAGTGAAATAATGTTTTGGCCAGCTATTTTTTATAGGAAAAATATTTTTTCACTTTTATTTTTTTCGGCCCTTCTATTTTTTATTCTTACCTTCCCATTATTTGCCCAACCGCAATTACTAATTAATATGCGAACAGGCAAAGTGCTTTATGAACAGCAAGCAGGGGAGGCGTGGT
This sequence comes from Hyphomicrobiales bacterium, assembly GCA_015490455.1. GTDB lineage: Bacteria > Pseudomonadota > Alphaproteobacteria > Rhizobiales > Devosiaceae > S141-66. The sequence continues at coordinate 21,348 of WFXU01000077.1, read as the reverse complement.
ATCCGGCCTCTTTGACCAAATTAATGACCCTTTATTTAGCTTTTGAGGCAATAAAATCAGGACAATTGACCCTAAGAACTCCCATTATTATTTCTAAAAATGCAAAAAAAGCTCCTCCCTCAAGAAGCGGTTTAGATATTGATAGTGCAATAAGTTTGGAAGATGCGCTTTATTTAATAAATGTAAAATCCGCTAATGATATAGCCATTGCAGTAGCTGAAACTATTGCCGGTAGTGAGGCAAATTTTATCACGAAAATGAATTTTACAGCAAAAAAACTGGGTATGAGCGGAACAAATTTTGTTAATTCTAACGGGCTACACAATGAGGCTCAATTTACCACAGCACGGGATATGGCAATTTTGGCTCTCTCAATTCGTGCGAAATTCCCGCAATATAATGATTTATTTTCTACCTATGAAGTGCGTCTTGGCGATAAAATTATGCAAAGCTATAATGATTTATTGTCAAAATTTCGCGGTGCTGATGGCATGAAGACCGGCTTTATATGTGCTTCAGGAATGAATATAGTTGCTACAGCTAAAAGGGGAAATAAATATTTGATGGCAATAATTTTGGGTGCTTCTTCAAAGCGTGAACGTTCTGAAATGGCCGCACTCTTACTAAAAAAAGGTTTTTCTGGCAAATTAAAAGAAAATGGAAAAATTATCACTCATATTGCCAATAATCCAAATTCTAAACCAAAAAATATGCGCCCGCTTATTTGTGGCAATGAAGCTAATAATTATCTTGCTAAAAGAAGGGCGGCCTTTCCTTATGGATTAAAGGGGGAAATAAGCAATTTAGGCGATATTGTTTTAACAAAAAGCAAAAATATAACCCCACTTGGGAAGATGCGTAATGTTCCCTTGCCGAAAAAAAGACCAGATTATATTATGCCAGCAAAAATCGGCGATGAAAATTATTCCGCTCCAATCATTATTTTGCCGCGTCCCCGCCCAAATGCTGATTGACTTTATTCCTGATAAAAAAGGAAAAATAATTATCTCTTTTTTTTACCTCACAAAAAAGTTTTGCCCTATTGCAATAATGCTGAATATCAATAATTGCCATTTCATCATCGGCCAACAATTCCAAATTAATAGTTTTAGGATTATTAGCCAGATATTTTTCTAATTTTAGAATGGGAAGGGGGCATTTAAGACCGCGACTATCAATTTTATGCATTTTGAAACCTAAAACTATTGTGCAATATTTATTTTGGAAGTTTTTGCCAATAATAAAACCCAATAAGTTCCACTATTTGAATTGGCCGAATAATAAACTCCAATTCCAGCGCGAGCATTTTCCGGATTTAATAAGGCCTTAGCACCATCTGGAATATTTCGCCAACCGGAAAAAGTCTGCGCAAAATTAACATAACCTGCGCTGGTTCTTATATTATTTACTGTTTGCGGTTTTCGCGGATTAATTCCGCTTAACGCATATTTTTTGGCCAATTGGTCAGCCAATTTATTAAGATTATCATCTAATTGGAGCGGTGGTAAATTTTTACCATATCTAAAATCATTAATAAGATTTATCGCTTCTCTTTTATCTAATTGTGCATTTGGCAAATCCATTCTTTGGCTAAGGCCAGGAGAAAGGGGAGCAGGAGAAGAACAAGAGGCAAGAAAAAGTAAAAATAAAATTATGAATAAACGCATTTAATTTCCTTAAAATTACAAAAATATTATCATCATCTCTTTAACATGAATAAATTTATCTATATCATTAATTTTCATCGGAATAATATAGCAATAAAAGGGCAACTTAATGAAATTCACAAAACTTGGCTCAAGCGATATTACTATTTCTAAAATATGTCTTGGCACTATGACATGGGGTGAACAAAATAACGAAGCTGAAGCGCACCAGCAAATTGATAGGGCTTTAGAATTTGGGGTTAATTTTATGGATACTGCAGAACTTTATGCGGTGCCGCCCAAAAAAGAAACTCAAGGTTTAACAGAAGAATATATTGGCTCTTGGCTAAAAAAAACCTCTAAAAGAGATAAATGGATAATTGCCAGTAAGGTTACGGGAGAGGGTATTAGTTATATTCGTAATGGTGAACCAATAACAGGAAAATCAATCCGCTTGGCGCTTGAGGGGAGTTTAAGACGTTTACAAACAGATTATATAGATCTTTATCAGCTTCACTGGCCAAATCGTGGTTCTTATCATTTTCAAAATTCTTGGCACTATAATCCATTTAAGCAGGATAAAAATAGGGTTGAAGCCGAGATGTTGGACATTTTACAAAGTTTAGACGAATTAAAAAAAGAGGGGAAAATAAGGGAAATTGGCGTTTCTAACGAGACCTGCTGGGGGATTAGTAAATATTTGCAATTAGCAAAAGAAAATAATTTACCCAAAATGGTCAGTGTGCAAAATGAATATTCGCTCATTCAGCGCCAATTTGATCTGGATTTAGCCGAACTTAGCCATCATGAAAATATTGGCCTTTTGGCTTGGTCGCCGCTCGCTGCTGGGGCGTTAAGTGGAAAATATCTTGATGGGGCCTGCCCGAAAGGATCACGCAAAGATATTGCAAAGGATTTTTGGCGCCATAATGAATATAGCGAGCCAGCTATTCGTGCCTATGTTAATTTAGCGCGAGACCATGAATTAGACCCTTGCCAAATGGCAATAGCTTATTGTCTAACAAAACCATTTATGAATAGTGTAATTATTGGTGCTACTTCTTTAGAGCAGTTAGATAATAATATTGGCGCTATTAATGTTGAATTGAGTGAAGATATTTTGTGCTCAATTGAAGCCATTCATCGCCTTTATCCAAGAGTATTATGATAAATCTCTAATCAGCAATTATTTGAGCGGCATCTATCTTATAATATTGAGCGCGATCGGCAAGATCGTGAAAAAATATTTTGTCTGTGCCACTCATAAAACATTGAGTTGCTAATTCATTAAGATTATCAAATAATGCGCAGCGCCTCTCCCTATCAAGATGGGCAGCTATTTCATCAAGTAATAAAATAGGTTTAATATTAGTCATTTTCTGCACTAATCGGGCATTTGCAAGCACAAGGCCAATTAAGAGAGCCTTTTGTTCTCCTGTTGAACAAAGAGCGGCCTTTGTTGATTTTTGCTTATGGATAATTGTAAAATCAACCCTATGTGGGCCAACCAAAGTTCTTCCCGCCCTTTTATCAATTTCCCTTGAATTTTTCCAAAATTCTATTAATTCCAATTCAAGCGCGGTTGATGAGGTCGGCTCATGCTCATCGGCAAAAAGAGGGCTAAGGGAGAGGACTGAACTTGGGAAAGAAGGATTGTTAATATTATTATCAATTAAATCTTGCAAATGATAAATATAATCAAGGCGGGAGAAATAGATTGCGCTGGCATATTGCGCCATTTGCGCTTCTATTGCATCAAGCCAGGCGCTATCCTTATTTTCTTCCAATAATTTATTTCTTGAGCGAATAGCTCTTTCATAATTATTTAGAGTAATATTATGGTCAGGAATAAGGGTTGTGACTAATCTGTCAAAAAATTTTCGTCTATGCGCCGCTGCCCCGCGAAATAAATTATCCATGTCGGGTGTAAGCCATAATATTCTTATATAAGAGCTCATTTCCTGTAAAGAACTAGCATTTACGCCATTTATTCTAAGACGTCTTCCGCTATCTTTAGCAAAAGAGCCAGTTCCCATATCAATTGACCCATTTTCGCTTTCAATAGTTATGGCAACCGCCCAACTATCATTAGCGTCGGAATAATTATCCTTTTTAGCTAAGTCAGCTAAATTTGCTCCCCTTAGACCCCGCCCTAAGGAAAATAGTGAAATAGCCTCTAAAAGATTGGTTTTGCCCGACCCATTTGCTCCATATAGAACAATATGGCGGCTATCAAGATCTAGGGCGGCGGTAGCAAAATTGCGATAATTATTTAAGCGCACACGAGAAATATATCGTGTTGGCAAAACCATTATTATACGCGCATTGGCATAAGCACATAAAGAGCTTCATCATTATTCTCTTCACGTGCCAAAGTGGGAGAACCCGAATCATTAAACATAAAAATAATATTGTCAGAGCGTATTTGCCCTACTATATCCAGGAGATAGCGGGCATTAAAGCCAATTTCAAATTTGTCTTCACTAAATTCAACCGGCAATATTTCATTTGCCGTTCCGTGATCCGGATTAATCACCACCAATTCAAGCTGGTCACGATTAATAATCAGTTTAACCGCCTTACCTCCCTTATCTGAAGCTATGGTTGAAACCCTATCAACCGCACTGGCAAAATCACTGCGGTTAACCACTAATTTTTTATCATTATCTTTGGGGGTTACTCTTTCATAGTCAGGAAATGTTCCTTCTATTAATTTTGACAGTAAAATTAGCGATCCGATCGTAAAGCGGACTTTACTGTCTGAAATCTCAATATTTATTTCCTCTTCTAATCCATCAAGTAATTTTTGTAATTCGCTCACTGTTTTACGCGGAATAATTATGCCCTCTATATTAGAAGATCCGGAAGGGGCAGAAATTTGCGCGCGCGCTAGCCTATGCCCGTCGGTTGCTACAGCCCTGATAAATTCTTTACCCTCATTTTCAATAGTGTGCATATAGATGCCATTTAGATAATAACGTGTTTCTTCGGTAGAAATGGCAAATTGAGTGCGTTCAATTAATTCGCTTAAATCTTGCGCATTTATTGTAAATTTATTTACAAAATCCTCCTCTGCCTTCAATGAAGGAAAGCCTTCAGCATTAAGGCAAGATAGGTGAAAATTAGAGCGGGCGGAGCGAATTGACATTTGCTCATTTTCTACTTCTAATTCAACTTCTGCCCCATCAAATAATTTACGAATTATTTCATAAAATGTGTGGGCTGGAACAGTAGTTGTTCCCTCTTTAGAAATAGAAGCGGCTGTTTGTTCGCTAACTTCTATATCAAGGTCGGTTGCGCGAAGTTCAACCTTATTATCAAAAGCTCTGATAAGCACATTTGCCAAAATTGGATAAGTATTGCGCCGTTCAACAATACGGTGAACGTGAGATAAGGATTTTAACAGCTGATTGCGTTCAAGAATTAGTTTCATGAAATTGCTCAATTATTTTGAAATTCATCTGACATTATTTTAGAAACTGAGTTTAAGCTGAAAAATAAACAAAGGCAATCGCTTTATTCTTCTAGCATACGTTTAAGTAACTCAATTTCTTGCTGTAAATTATCATCGCTTTTTATTAATTGTTGCACTTTTCTAACCGAGTGCAACACTGTTGTATGGTCGCGCCCGCCAAAACGGCGTCCAATTTCCGGTAAAGAACGCGAAGTCAGGGATTTGGCCAGATACATTGCTATTTGTCTTGGGCGCACAACATCGCGTGAGCGGCGGGGGGAAAGTATTTCATTTTTTGCTATTTTGAAATGGCGCGATACTATTTTTAATATATCATCAATATGCACACGGCGGGTTTCGCGTGCTCTTATTAGATCTGCGAGAGTTTTTTCGGCTAGGGGAACGGTAATTTGTTCGCCAGTTAGCTGGTTAGCGGCAACCAGCCTATTTATTGCCCCATCAAGATCTCGCCCGTGTGAAATTACAGAATGGGCGATATAATCAAGCACCGGATCTGGAAAATGAATGCCAGCAAAGCGGGCGGCAGCCTGCTCTGCCCTTTTGCCAACAATAGCGCGCCTTAATTCAAGGTCAAAAGGTGATATGGGAATAACCAAGCCACCAGATAGGCGCGATTTTACCCTTTCATCAAGCATATCAAGATCTCTTGGGGGAGCATCGCCTGCTACGACAACCTGTTTTGCTCCGGTTAGTAGGGCAGAAAGAGTATGGCCAAATTCAGTTGCCGATTTACCTTGTAAAAATTGCATATCGTCAATTAATAAGAGGTCAATATTTCTGAGCCATTCCTTAAACCCAATAGCTGACTGACGTTGCACGGCAGAAATAAAATGATACATAAAGTGGTCGGCAGTTAAATAGACAATTTTTTTACTATTATTACCTGCTCCAGCTGCCCATGCAATGGCGCTTAACAGATGAGATTTACCCAAACCAACGGTTGAATGAATATAGACGGGATTAAAGGTAACTGAATTATTGGCGGCAGCGTGAGCAACTTGCTTGGCAACGCCAAAGGCAATTTCGTTTGGTCTGCCAACGACAAAAGTTTCAAAAGTCATTCTACTATCAAGAGCGCTACCTGAAAGAGCGTCAGAGGGAGCCGCCTTGATTGAACTAGTGGCAGTTACTATCTCGCCATTACTATTATTTTTCTCCTGGCTTTTTTCTTCCTTAGGAGGTGTTGTGGCTAAACGGGGGCGCGCCTGACCATTTACTCTAACGGTAAAGTGCAAACGCTCAATCTGTGCCATTTCAAGTTGGAAACTTTCTAATATTTTTTCTTTATAATTTGATTGAACCCAAGAACATAAAAATCTGGTAGGGACTGAAAGGTGGGCAAGATCATCAACAATTTCTTCGAGTTCTAAGCGGGCGAACCAGGATGAGAAAATATCTTCGCCGACTGATGATCGCAAAATAGTCCTCACTCTTTGCCATAATTTTGCAATATCCTGTTCTGTTTTTTCTGTCAGTGCAGTTTGGTTTTGCTCTTGTTTTTCCTGTTTTTGTCTTGTTGAAAAATTGCCACTTTTCTCCATATTTTGTTGTCCTGACCCCGAAATTATATTTTGATTCATTATTTAGCCCCTTAAGAGAATCAATTCAAATCATATTGTTTATTTATATTGGACGGCTATTTATTTTGCCCCTTTTAGTTTTATTTTTAGCTTTTGTCCGCCTACCTCCTTTAGTTTTGGTTTGTTTGTTTTATTGTTATTTGCCTCCTTGTCTATTTGTTTCCTGTTCCCTGCCTATTGTTTGCCTGCTTCCCGTTTGCTTGTTTCCTGCCCGCCTGCTTCCCGTTTGCTTGTTTCCTGCCCGCTTGCCTCCTAATCTATCTACCGCCTGTCTACAACAAAACTCAGCCAAACCCACTCAAAATCCAGCCAAAACCTATTCAAAATAGCCCAGTTCCAACTAAACCCAGCTAAAACCCAATCCCCTTATTTATCCGAATGCCCTGAAATAAGCGGTTAATTTAGGCAGCCCGGATAGCCCATATGTTAAAAACCAAGATTAATAAAGAGGTCTACAATCTAGACGGAGAAAATATTTATTTCAATGTAAGAATGGGTAGTTTAATGCTAATAAAGGACTTGACTAGCAAAATAAAAATATATGAATTTTACTATATATTTTTCTTGCTAAATTAACTTATTGAGACTCAAAGATGAATCAAATTAGGGGCTAAATTTTATATAAATATTTTAGCTAAAAATTTTATCTCTTGGTGCAAATTGAATAAATTTAGTGATAAAATTAAATGACTAATTATATTTAATTTATGTGCGGTTAGATTGTTGGAATTAAATTTGGAAAGTTAAATGGGTGGAACAACTATAAACAAAGAGGAAGTAGCGCGCTTTGGCGCGATTGCAAAAGAGTGGTGGGACGAAGAAGGTAAATTCAAGCCGCTACATAAATTAAATCCTCTCAGATTGGCATATATACGCCAACATATATTAGATAATTTTTCACTTGATACTAAAAATGTAAAAATTTTTAAGGGGTTAGATATTGTTGATATTGGTTGTGGGGGGGGGCTGCTTTGTGAGCCTATGGCAAGATTAGGTGCCAATATTGTTGGAATTGATGCGGCAAAAAGAAATATTGAAATAGCCAAAATTCATGCTAAAGAAGTGGGTCTTAATATAAATTATAGGGCGATGTCGGTTGAAGAATTGGCAAAAGGGAATAAACAGTTTGACATTGTTTTGAACATGGAGGTTGTGGAACATGTGAATAATGTGCCGCTCTATCTTAAATATTGTGCGAAATTAGTAAAGCCAAAAGGGTTGATGTTTATTTCAACAATAAATAGGACTGCCAAATCATTTGCTTTAGCAATTATTGGTGCGGAATATATTCTAAATTGGCTGCCTAAGGGCACGCATTCTTATGATAAATTTATCACGCCTGAAGAAATTAGCAAAATGATTGAGCGTGAAAATATGCGTATAATTGATAGGAGCGGGGTTAGCTATTCATTATTGAATGATGAATGGCATCTTAGTCGCGATATGGCAGTTAATTATATGATTGCGGCAAAAAAGACCGTCTAGCTCCATACCCTATAATGACTATATTTTATGCTGAACAATATATGGTTCCAATTAGTCAAATGTGAGCAATAAACCTTTTGTGAGAAGAATTATTATTTTAATTATGTTCTTCGGGCAAAGTAGGAAGAGGCAAAAAATCTATTCCATCCTCAAGTAGGGAAGATATTTCTTCTTTGGTGGCTTCGCCATAAATTTTTCTTGGCTCAACTAACTGATCGTGGATTTTTCTTGCTTCTATAGCAAATTTATCACCCACATAGTCGGCTTCTTTAGTTACTATATCGCGTAATTTTTTTATTGCGGCTCTAAGCTCTTCTTGCTGAGGATGGCCTGCAGAAACGGAGAATTTTTCCTCAGGGCGAGAGGCAGAACCATTATCTTCATTTTGCCCTATATTCTTATCTGTGTTTTTCCTGGCGCTAGAAATTGCCGGTGCCATGAGCGCCTTTTGCACATTTTGTGATGAGCAAAGGGGACAGGAGACAATACCTGCTTTGCTCTGCTCTAAAAAACTATCACTATTGCGGAACCAGGCCTCAAATTTATGATTATTTTCGCAAATTAGAGAATAGTGAATCACAATTATTTCCTAACTTTTTAATTTATCCATTTCAGCCTATCATTTACTACCAATATTGTAAAATTACTCTGGCTTTACTAGCACAATATTAGAGCATAGTTTAGTTAACGCTTAACAAAAATCAATATTATTTTTTATTGCTGGTATTTGTTGGCGAAATTTTTTTACCTCGCCAATATTTATTGAATGAATAAGAAGCCCTTCATCCTGATTAGCAAGTTGTCCGATTATTCTGCCCCAGCCGTCTATTATCATTGAGTGACCCCAAGTTTGGCGTTTATTCTCATGTAGGCCGGCTTGGGCTGCTGCAATAATAAAGGAGCCTGTTTCAATTGCTCTAGCCCTTAAAAGGATTTCCCAGTGAGCCTTGCCAGTTGGAATAGTAAAAGCTGCCGGCACGGCAATAATATCAGCGCCATTATCATCATTATTATTTTGATAATATTGTTCTGTCTTTTTTTGCATAATGTCACTTTTTGCTGTTCCTTGCGCTAGAGCGCGAAAAAGGGAGGGAAAGCGTAAATCATAGCAAATTGAAAATCCTATATTAACGCTATTAATTTTAGCTATTACGGCTTTCTTGCCAGCCTTGAAATTATTACTTTCTCTATATGGTCTATCATTTGGCGGGTTAGCGTCAAAAAGGTGAATTTTATCATAATAATCAACTATTTGCCCTTGAGGAGAAAATAGGATGGAACGGTTAAAAAATTTATTCTCATCAGCCCTTATTGCCATAGAGCCAATATGAAGAAATATTTTATATTTTTTGGCAATTTGGGCGCAACTATCAATATCGGGATTATTAGCAAATGGTTTGGCAATTTGTTCTAATTGTTGCCTATTTGCGCCATAGGCTGGCGCCATTTCTGGTGTAAGAACATAAAAAGCGCCCTTTTTTGCGGCCTGATTTACAAATTTGTCAATTGAATTCAAATTTTCGGCAATATTAAGTGTTGAGCAAAGTTGAATTGCGGCAATTTTTATTTGTTCTGACAATTAAACCTCATCTAATCATTATTATTAAGCAGGGGCATCAATTCATTATTAGCGTCAAGTTCTGTCAAATCATCAAATCCGCCAATATGTTTTTTGCCGATAAAAATTTGTGGCACAGTGCGTCTTCCATTTGCGCGTTCAATCATTTTTTGCCGCACTTGCGGATTAGAAACATCTATTTCTATAAAGTCAATATTGCGCTTATTTAATAAAGATTTTGCTGCCCTGCAGTAGGGGCAGGTCTGGGTTAAGTAAATTTGAACTTTTTTCATTTTATTTTCTCAAATTAAGTTAAGTCAAACCGCAGATAGGTAATTAAAAACAAATATGCAAGAATTAATTATATGTGCATATTATTAAGCACTCTGGCAAAGCTGATTACGTCTATTTTTTCTATGCCTGCTTTTTTAAGCGTTTTTGCAATCTCATTTAACGTTGCACCAGTGGTTATAACATCATCAACTAATATTATGCGGTTAGATTGAGCAATATTGAGAGCATCAGGATTTACGCTAAAGGCGTTGGTGATATTTTTTCTGCGCTCTTTGGCGCTTAGTCCTACCTGTCTTTTAGTTCGTTTAGTGCGTTTTACCAATGTTAATTCCATTTGTAAGTTACAAATTTTTGCCAAATGGCGCGCTATTTCGCTGGCCTGATTATAGCGCCGATTAAATTGACGCGTCCAATGAAGCGGCACCGGCACCAAAATAGGATTACCCTCTAAAATTGGTGCCAAAATATTAGCCATTAATTGAGCGCAATATTTTGCTAGATCTGGTCTATCGGCATATTTTAATTTTGAGATTATAGAGAGTGAAATATCTGAATAAATAAAGGCTGAACGCGCTCTGTCAAAAATTGGAGGGTTAGAAATTGCGCTGGCGCTTAGGGTGTTTGCCCCCATATCAATATCAAATGGAAGGCCTAATATGGGGCAAAAAGGTTCGGTAATGGGGCGTAAATCGCTCCAGCAAAGCGCGCATAAGGATTGAGAATTTGAAATTGGTGTAGAGCAGTGAATACAAGTAGAAGGATAAAGTATATTAGCGGCTTTATCGGCAAAATTTTTACCATAATTAAGCCAGCGATAAAAAATATTGCTTTGCCTTTTGACAGGGGGCATGGAATTATTCATATATTGCCACCAATATCTAAATTATTTACGCTATTACATAAGATTATTAGAATTTTTCATTCATGCAACAAAAAGAAAAGAAAAATAAATTATTTGATCGTGCCCTTATTGCACGCCGCTTAAAAAATATAAGACATAAAGAAGCGGACTTTATCACTAAATTAGTGATAAATGATTTATTGGAGCGATTGAATATAATATCACGCAAATTTACTAGGGCTGCTATTATTGCTCCGACAGATAGATTTTTACCTCTAACGGCAAAAAGTTCTAAGGGGGAGTTTTATTTTGAACATTATGCCTCGCTACATACTGAGAATGAAGCAAGATTGATAAATGTTGAAAATTTACAATTAGCAACAAAAAATTATGATTTGATTATATCCATATTTGATATGCAAATAATTGATAATGTTTCATTATTTTTGCAAAATATAAAAAATCATCTGGTTGCAGATGGGCTGATGATGGCAGGGTTTATCGGCGCTAATTCACTTAAGGAATTACGCTATGCCTGGTTGCAGAGCGAGAGTGAAATTTATTCCAGCGCCAATGGACGTGTCATACCAATGATAAATATAAAGGATGCAGGCGATTTATTGCAAAATTGCGGTTTTACTTTACCGGTGATTGATGTTGAACATTATGAGTTAACTTATAAGGATAGTTTTTCTTTAATGAGAGAAATAAAGGGGCTTGGCGCTAGTAATCCGCTTTTTATAAAGCCAAAAAAAATGGTAACAAGGAATTTATTAAAACTGGTTGACAAAAAATATCGGCAAATAGGCGGAAGAAAAAATAATAAAATAAGTGTAACTTTAGATATTTTATGGCTTAGTGGCTGGGTTCCACATATGAACCAGCCAAAACCGCTAAAGCCAGGAAGTGCTAAAATGAGCCTAGCTCAAATTTTGTCAGATAAAACTAGTCAAAAGATTTAGAACTATCAGTCACTACTTCTTGAACTTTTGTTGCAACATTTTCGTGAATGCGCGAATTTTCATTACCGCTCAAAGTAAGAGCAATAATAACACCAACTGCAATAAGGGCAGCTAATAGCGCATATTCTATGGCGCTCGCACCCTGCTGATATTTAATAAATTTTCCTAATTTAATAATTATTTTTTTCATTTTATAATAATAAATCGCACAAATGTGAGATTAGCGCTTTGTCAGCTTCAATTAGCTCAAATTTGCGCAAATGATTAACCCTAACCCATTTTAATTCTTCATGCACTAAATTTTGTGGCTCATTTTGCCATTTGCGACAAACATATAAAGGCATTAAAAGATGAAAATTATGATAATTATGTGAGACAAAACTTAATGGGGCTAGACAGGCCTGATTTGTATTAACCGCTAATTCTTCCTTCAATTCCCTTATTATTGCCTGTTCTGGTGTTTCTCCTTTTTGGATTTTTCCGCCCGGAAATTCCCACTTCCCATTATTTAAGCCATTATTGCTATTATCATTGCCTCTTTTAGCGATTAAAACCCGCCTATCTTTATCAATTAAAGCGCAAGCAACTGCCAAAACCAGATTTTTATTAGCTATATTTTCTTTAGTCATTAGCCAATTAGCTCCGATAATCAGCATTTATAGAAATATAATCATGGGTTAAATCACTGGCATAAATGGTTGCGCTTTTATCTCCCACACCAACATTAACCTTAATGTCTATTTCAGGATTTTTCATATATTTAGCCAAAGTTTTTTCACAATAAAGGGGCGAAATTTCACCTTTTCTTGCAACTTCATATTCCCCAAAATAAATGGATATTTTATCACGATCAGCAGGTTCACCCGCTTTGCCAATAGCCATTACTACCCGCCCCCAATTAGCATCCTCTCCAGCAATAGCCGTTTTTACCAATGGCGAATTTCCTATTGAAAAGGCGATTTTTTTTGCGCTTTTTCTACTTTTAGCGCCAAAAACACTAATTTTCATTAATTTACTAATTCCCTCACCATCTTTTACTATTTGCAAAGCTAGATTATGCATAATTTTTTTAAGAGCTAAGGAAAAAATATTAAGGCGTTTATCATTAATATTAATAATGGGCCTAACGCCTCTTTCACTAGCCTTTTGCGTTGCAAAAACTAAAAGACTGTCAGAGGTTGAACAGTCGCTGTCAACGCTGATGGAATTAAATGTTTCATCCACATAAGTCTCAACTAATTGTTGTAAAATATTCTTGGAAATTGCCATATCAGTAAAAATAAAACTAAGCATTGTCGCCATATTGGGGGCTATCATGCCGGCACCTTTTGCTATACCAGCAATTTTTATTTCCTGCCCATCAATTATAATTTTTGCAAAAGCAATTTTAGGATAGCTATCGGTGGTCATAATTGCCTTTGCCCCGTTAATTAATGGGGTTGGTTTGAGATTGCTGGCGCATTTTTTTATGGCGGGAATGAGTTTTTCTGCTATTAACGGCTCTCCTATTACCCCAGTTGAAGCAAGAAAAACTTCTTCTTTTTTACAGGATAAATTTTCTCCAACAAGTTGAGCACTTAATTTAACCGTTTCTTCCCCTTTTTTTCCGGTAAATGCATTTGCATTACCCGAATTTACTAAAAGGGCGCGGGCATATGGTTTGGCTAAAATTTTTTTACACCAATCAACCGGAGCTGAAGGACATTTTGATTTAGTAAAAACTCCGGCGGCGACAGTATTTTGGCAAAAACTGGCTAAAAAAACATCATCACGGTGCGAATATTTAATCGCAGCGGCAAATGTTGCAAATTTCATTCCAGAAATTTCACAAATATCAGGATATTTGCTGGGCGCAAAGGGTGAAATTTTATTCATTTAATTATTATTTTGTTCTGGTAAAATCATTTCGGCAATATTTGGGTCGCTAATTTCAATTTTTGTATTTTCTTTTAGATTTTGAATTTCCTCATTAAAGGCTTCAATTAGCAATTGCTGCTGAATCTGACCCTTTATTTGCTCAAATGATGGAGGCGAACTCATTCGTTTTTCTTCAACTCTAATTAGGTGCCAACCAAATTGTGTTTGCACAGGTTCGCTAACTTTTCCAATTTCAAGCGCAAAGGCAGCATTGGAAAAAGGTTCAACCATATCTTTTCTGGTAAAGAAACCCAAATCACCGCCATTTTTAGCGCTTTGATCGGTGGAATTTTCTAAAGCCGCAATTTCAAATGGTTTTCCATTTTCTATTTCTTTCGCAATTAATTTTGCATCTTCCTCACTATTTACTAAAATATGGCGTGCGCGGATTTCTTCCTGCGGCTCAAATTTAGAAACCACATTATCATAATATTGCTTTATGGTTTCTGTAGTGATTTGTGGGGCAATTTTATCGGTAAAATAGGCGCGTCTTAGCGCTCTATCCTCAAGAAAACTCAACCTTCTCTTATATGAATCGCTTTGTTGTAAATTCTCTTTACGGGCAGCTTGGGCTAAAATTTTCATATCAATTAATACGGAAATAAGAAAAGCCTTTCTTTGATCAGCAGGAATATTTGCCAAATCCTGTTGCATATCTTCAGCAGCAAAACTCAAGTCAGCTTCTGTAATATCCTCACCATTAACAGTTGCAATCACATTATCAGGAGAAAATATTGGTGTTTGCTCATTTTTTTGTGTACTTATTTGCGCATTTACGGGGCTTAGTAAAAGCGCCATTATTAATGTTGATATGAAGAAAGAAATTATTAATTTTTCAATCAAATTAAAATTAAGCGATTTTGCTAGAGAACTGGCTTTATCTTTAATAAACATTTACTTGCTCTTATAACTGGTTTTCTTAAAGCTATTATAGAAAATAGATTATTTTATTCAGCTCTTAATATAACAGAATTTAACGGAAATCGAGAAATAAATTTAGTTTCTTAGCGTTCAAAATAAATGAATTCATTGACAATAATGCTTCACGCTCTTACATCTCACACTAAATATTAATTGAGGTAATCTTATTATGGTCTTGGCAAATTTTGCAAAGCGCCTATTTGGCTCCAAAAATGATAGAAGAATAAAGGGCTTTCAGCCAAAGGTTGATGCGATAAATGCTCTTGAAAAGGAATTAGAAAAATTTTCCGATGAGCAATTGGCTGCTAGAACCCTAGAATTTCGTGAACAGATCAGTAAGGGAAGGGCGCTATCTGATTTGTTGGTTCCAGCCTTTGCGACCGTTAGAGAGGCTGCCAAAAGAACTCTGAAGCAAAGACATTATGATGTGCAGTTAATTGGCGGTATGGTGCTAAATGAACGCGCAATAGCCGAAATGCGAACTGGTGAAGGAAAAACTCTTGCCTCAACCCTTGCAGTATATCTTAATTCCTTAACAGGCAAAGGTGTGCATGTGGTAACGGTTAATGATTATTTGGCTGAACGTGACGCTAATTGGATGGGGGAAATATATAAATTTTTGGGGCTGACTTATGGTGTTATTTTACAACATAGCACCGATGAAGAAAGGAAAAAGGCATATCAGGCCGATGTAACCTATGGCACTAATAATCAATTTGGGTTTGATTATTTACGCGATAATATGAAATATTCGCGTGAACAAATGGTGCAAAGGGGGCATATTTATGCAATTGTTGATGAGGTTGATTCTATTTTAATTGATGAAGCCAGAACCCCTCTTATTATTTCCGGTCCTTCGGAGGATAAATCAGAATTTTACCAGATAATTGATAAAATTATCCCAATTCTTGAAGAAGATGAATATGAAATAGATGAAAAACATCGTAGCGCCACTTTTACCGATAAAGGCATTGAAAAATTAGAAGAAAAACTTTCTTCAATGGATCTAATGAAGGGGGAGAGCCTGTTTGATATAGAAAATGTTACACTTGTACATCATCTAAATTCTGCCCTTCGTGCGCATAAATTATTCAAAAAAGATAAGGATTATATTGTTAAAAATAATGAGGTGGTAATTATTGACGAATTTACCGGGCGCATGATGCCCGGCCGTCGCTATTCAGAAGGGTTACACCAGGCTCTTGAAGCTAAAGAGGGCGTTAATATTCAGGCTGAAAATCAGACTATGGCTTCGATTACTTTTCAAAACTATTTCCGCCTTTATGAAAAATTAGCCGGCATGACCGGAACAGCAGAAACAGAAGCCGAAGAATTTGGCGATATTTATGGGCTTGAAGTCATAACTGTTCCAACTAATAAACCAGTAAGACGTATTGATGAAGATGATGCTATTTTTAGAACTGCTGAAGAAAAATATAATGCTATTGCCGAATTGGTTTTGGATGCGCAAAAAAGAGAACAGCCTGTTCTTGTTGGCACAACTTCAATTGAAAAATCTGAAATTTTAGCCTCATTTCTAAAAAAGAAAAAAGTAAAAAATATTCAAATTCTTAATGCACGTCACCATGAACAAGAAGCGCAAATTATTGCTGATGCCGGTATGCCTGGAGCGGTTACTATTGCTACTAATATGGCCGGGCGTGGCACTGACATTCAGCTTGGCGGAAATTTAGAAATGCGTATTTCGCAATTGCCAAAGGATTTAAGTGAAAAGGAAAGGAAAAAGAAAGAAGAGGAAATTGCTGCCCAAATTGAAAAAGATAAGCAAAAGACAATTAAGGCAGGCGGACTATATGTTATTGGCACAGAGCGGCACGAAAGCCGCAGAATTGATAATCAGCTGCGCGGACGATCCGGAAGGCAGGGTGATCCGGGGGTTTCAAAATTTTATCTTTCTTTACAAGATGATTTAATGCGCATTTTTCCAATTGAAAAAATGGATATAATGCTAGAGAAATTAGGGCTTGAAGAGGGGGAAAGTATTACCCACCCTTGGGTTACAAAGGCAATTGAAAAAGCGCAAGCAAAAGTTGAAGCTAGAAATTTTGATATTCGCAAAAATATCCTCAAATATGACGATGTGATGAATGATCAGAGAAAGGTTATTTTTGAGCAGCGTCTTGAGTTGATGGATGATGATAATGTTTCTGAAACCATTATTGATATGCGCTATGATGTTATTGAGACAATTGCCAAAAAAGCAATGCCGCCCCGCTCTTACCCTGAACAATGGAATGTGAAACAATTAAAAGAAGCAGCCAAAACCTATTTGGGAGTTGAGGTGCCGATTGAAGAATGGGTAGAGGAAGAGGGTATTGAGCAGGAAAAAATTATTGAGAGATTAAAAAATGCTGCCGATAAACATATGGCGCAAAAAACGGCCTCTTTCACTCCTGAAATTATGCGTCAGGTAGAAAAATCTATTTTACTCCAGTCAATAGATGGACTCTGGCGTGAACATTTAGCAACTCTTGACCATTTATCAAAAGTTATTGGTTGGCGAGGTTTAGCTCAACGCGACCCCCTTAATGAATATAAGCAAGAGGCCTATGAATTATTTGACGCTTTACTTACAAATTTAAGAGAACTTGTTACAACCCAATTGGCTCATGTTGTTTTGGCTCCCCCCGAGCCGGAAGTTCCCCAGAACCTACATGAAATGAATTTTGCTCAGCAAGAGATAGATGGGGGAAAAGATGATTTTAGTAAAATTGCCCTAAGTGAAGAGCAAACCAAAAATATTCGCCGTAATGACCCTTGCCCATGCGGCTCGGGTAAGAAATTTAAGCGCTGTCATGGAAAATTTAACTAGGTGGAAATTTTGGAGCCCTAGCAAAGTGATTTGCTAATATTGATTTGCCTTTCATTTTCAGGATAGGGGCAAGAATTCTGCATGGGCAAATTCTGAACCTAGAATAAGAGCAAAGGGAAAGGCTTTAGTCCCCCGTGAAGAATTTTTAACATATTGATATTTTTTTGAGATTTTGCTCTTATAGGGCATTTAATATTGCAAGATTTTACCTCTCCATATGCAGCTTTTTTGCAATCTTGATGGATATTTTTGCGTTTTCCGACTTCCGACCCTCACCTTCACCCTCACCCACGCTGTTCATCATCTCCGATGTTTGGCTAATAATTATAATGTTTCAAAGTTCTTTATTTTGCAAAGTGAACTAGTATATTTACTCTGATTTCCTTGCAATTCTACCCCCGTTTCCCGCCTTCTACCTTCCGATTTCTGAGCGATAAATCTTCACGGCCGACGCTTTGGATAAAGGGCAAATGAGGAGGCAAAGAAAACAAGGGGAGGTCTATATGCGGATAGCTTGGCTCTATGACCTCCCAAATACGAACTATATTTCGTAATCAGCTTTTTAATTTGTCTTTTTCTCTGTTGATTGCTTATTGTTTGCTGATTGTTTGGCCATAGCCTCTAAATTTTGTCGATAAATTGCCGCAAAATCCACTGGTTCCATCATAACCGGAGGGAAGCCGCCAAACTGGGTAGTCTGTGCCAATATTTGCCTTGCAAATGGGAATAATAGTCTGGGACATTCAATCATTAAAACCGGAGCAAGTTGTTGTTCGGGAATATTTTGAATATTAAACACCCCGCAATAGACCAATTCAACATTAAAGAGAATTTTTCCTTCGCGTTCAGCTTTAGCATTGAGTGATAATTCAACAAGAAAAGTTCCGTCCTCACGTTTTTTAACCTGATTATTTATACTGATAGAAATTTGTGGAGAGCCAGAGCCGGAAATAATGGCCTCAGGTGCTTGTGGACTTTCAAATGATAGATCGCTAATATATTGGGTTAAAAGGCCAATGAGCGGCGCTCCCTGTCCTCCAGCTTTAGCGCTTCCCTGTCCCATTTGCGTTGACTGATTTGTTTGCGCGCTATCTCCGTTGGAGTTGGAGCTTTTTTCAGAATTTTTCTTTTTAGCCATAATATTTCCTATCACATTGCAAATTTAACCAATTTAACCAATAAGTGAGCTAGCACTTTTGCAGCAAATGAACAATAATAATTTTAACAAAAATTAATCACGCCAATTTTTTTCATCTAAATCAATGGTTTTTTCATATTCCCTGTCATTCTTTTTTGTAAATTCTGTTTCCTGATAATATGAATCATATATTTTAATTTCGCTTTCAACAAAAAAACGAGATTTTAATTTCTCATAAATTAGGGCGCGAATCATAGGGATTAATAATAAAAACCCCAAACTATCGGTAAAATAGCCCGGAGTTAGCAAAAAAGCACCAGCTATTGCAATCATCATAGCTTCGGTTAATTGTTTAGCCGGCAAAGCCCCTTTAGCGGTGATTTCTTTTATTTCAGAAAAAAGAGAAATACCCTGTTTTTTAATAATAAAAGAGCCAATTAAGGCGGTTAGCACAACACCCAGTAAAGTAGGCCAAAGCCCAAAAGTCTGCCCGAATAATATGAAAATTCCAATTTCAACCAGCGGCACTAATAAAAAAATGATAAATATTATGTGTAACAACAAAATTTCCTTTCAATTTACTTTTAATATAAATAAAAGCAAAAAAGCTGGCTTCTAAACATTAATTGCCTATATACTGTATAAAGTATATAAAATTATTTCAAAAGCTATTTGGCTTAAAATTCTGGGAAAAAATATGAGTGAATTTTTAGATCTACCAACTATTATCATTATAGCTGTTGCTGTTTTGGTTTTGCTGCGCTTGCGCTCTGTTTTGGGAACCCGCACAGGTAACGAACGCCCTCCTTCAACTAGAATTCATAATAATGAAGATAAGAATAGCGATGATAAGGTGGTTATTTTACACCCAAATGAAAAAAATATGCAAAAAGGGGTAAAAAATAAAAAACAAGATGCGCTAGAAGCAGAGGAAAGCCTAGAGGAAGAAATTGAAGAATTTGCAAAAAGTGATGAGAGCTTAAAAGCGGCGTTGAAAGAGATTGCATTGGCCGATAAATATTTTACTCCCGCTTCTTTTATGGATGGAGCAAAAGCAGCCTATGAAATGATTGTGACAGCTTTTGCTAAGGGCGATAGAAAGACCCTAAAATCTTTGTTAGAAAAAGATGTTTATGAAAGTTTTATTGCGGCAATAAAGGAAAGGGAAAGGCTGGGATATAATGTAGATTTTACCTTTATTGGCTTGCCAAAGGTTGAGTTTGCCAGTGCTAAATTAGAAAATAATATGGCCTATATAACTATTAAATTTTTTGCCGAAGTGGTTTCGGCAACCAGGGATAGTGAGGGTAATTTAATTGAGGGTAATGGCGATCAGATTACAAATATTGCCGATAGCTGGACTTTTGCCAGAAATGTTAGGTCAAAAGATCCCAACTGGAAATTAGTAGCAACAGATCAGCTGGACTAATTATATTTGCCGTGTAAAAGGGACATATAAAATAAATAATGGCTGACTGGTTGTGGTTATGAATAATCAAAAGCTGAAAAAAGAAAATAAAACTAGCTCTTATGAAGTTAAAGATTATTATTTATGGGAAAAATTAACCAGCACTATTACTCCATTAGATAGGAACAAGAGGGAAAAAACGCGACATAAAACACAACATAAATTGCAACATAAATTACAGACCGAAATAGCGCGCGAAAAGCCTGATTTGCAAAATTTATCTTCTGCAAAGACGAAAAAAACTCGCTTTACTACTCCCTCTTATTTACCCGTAAATAATAAGAATAGAGCCAGATCAACCAATATTGAGCCAAATTTACATAAAAGGCTAAAAAGGGGAGCAATTTCCATTGAGGCTAAGTTGGATTTACACGGTCTTAGGCAAAATGAAGCCTATAATGCGCTTTGTAATTTTATCAATGACTGTTATTCGAAAAATTATCGCACTATCCTAATCATAACTGGTAAGGGAATGGGGGGAAATAATTTAGAATATCAAAATATGGGTAATAGGGGCATTTTACGGAAAATGCTGCCTATCTGGCTAGAATCAGCAAATTTTTCTACTATGATTTCTGGGTGGCAAATTTCTGCCAGAAAACATGGTGGGGATGGCGCATATTATGTGCGACTGAAAAAGGGAGGTGGAACAAAATGACACCACTGGGTGCAAAATTGCGTGAAATGAGGGCAAAAAGAAATATTTCTCTTAAAGAGATGGCGCAAGGGTTGAATATTTCAAGTGCCTATCTTTCTGCTTTAGAGCATGGTAAGCGCGGCAAGCCGACCTGGTTTCTTTTACAGCGAATAATTACCTATTTTAATGTGATTTGGGACGAAGCGGAGGAATTACAGCGCCTATCAGAAATTTCTGATCCTAAAATTACAATTAATACTGCCGGATTATCTCCAGAAGCTACCGAATTAAGCAATATTTTAGCACAAAAAATATCTCTTTTAAGCCCGGAAGACCTAATAGATTTGAAAAATCAAATTATAACAAAGGCCAAAAATAACTAGTCATACCAGAATTAGTTGAATTACTAAATATTCTCGATTCTGCCTATTGCGTCCTACATTTGGCGCATGTAGGGAATAGATTTCTTTGGGATATCATCACGAGGCTTTTGGGTCATCATCCTTATCGCCAGCCATAAGGGTCGCAGGGAAATACTCTCCAACTCCTATTGCCCTTAATCTGGCGCTTAATATCCAAATGAATAGTGCGGC
>WFXU01000076.1 GCA_015490455.1 Hyphomicrobiales bacterium | reverse complement strand
TAGTATATTTATTCCGATAAGTTGAGTTATTTGAAGTTGTATGGTGTGGTTTTAGAGGGTGAATGGCTGGGGCATGGGTAAATTGTAGGGTAGTTTTGAGGGTAATTTTGTAGGGCTGATTGTGGGGCGTGGACTATTGAGTTGATTGTAGGGTTAAACAATGTGCCACGCTGAGCAAAGCCGAAGCTTTTGTTGCAACCAATGTTAGTAACCGCCTACCTATCCTTTTTCTCACAAATTCAACTTCTGATTTCTGTCTTCCGACTTCTGAGCGATAATTCTTCACGGCCGACTAGATAAGGCCAATATAAATGCCAATATTTAGGCTTGATTGTCCAATTCAAAAACTGGTAGGATTATTGAACTTGGGTAATTTTTATTATGAAAAATTTCTTGGTTAGCCACCAGCATTTTTGCTGAATTAAGCAAAAAATCTTTCGTTCCGGGATTACGTGAATATTTTGGAGTGGCGCCAGAGGCAATTAATAAGCGCAATCTGTGTCCCTTCTTAAATTGATGCGCTTGATGGTGTAAATTTATATTTATCTCCCAAATATTATCCTTATTTTTTTGATGAGTTTGCGCAGTAATACGCACAAAACCATCACAAATATTTATTGAACGTCCAGCCTTATCAACATCACACAGACGAACGAAAAAATCGGTATTTTCTAGATTAGAGCGGGCAAATAATTTAACCCTAACTTGGCCTAAAATAATTATTGCCTTTTCTAATTTTTCACTGGTGAAATAAATGACATCTTTGCGTGTTTCTAATGATCTATTATTTCTTGCCCCCGCCCCGCTAAAGGCGAAAATTGCTCCGCCCAAATTGGGTGTGGGATTATTGGGATCATAGCGGTAAATTGTTGGTTCTGAATTATTTTGAGCAGCATGAATACTCAATTTTCCTGCTGAATTTATCATGTTTTTCTGCTTGTTGGGCGCTATTTTTAATTTTTTTCTTTCTATCTCCATTTGCTCATTTTGCTCAATTTTAGTTAGGAATAATTTATGCATATTTATCGGTTTGGGTGGAAAAATATCAAATTCATACCACTTATTAAGGCCAGAAATAAAAATTCTTACCGGTTTTTCCCGTAAATTTACCTTATTATTTTTTAATTGTGCCTGCATCCAGAAAATTGTTGAGCGCGCCGCTTCATCAAACAGGGCAGGGGACATATGAAACCATGAGCCAATGGTTAAATAAGGCTTTTGTCCCTTTAGCAGTAAACGCTGATAGTCACTTATTAGTTCATCAATCATAAAATCATACCAGCCGGAAATTAAAAATACGGGTGGGGTATTTTTACCTATTCGCTTTGTGTGGGTTATATTTTGCCAATGATCTTTAGAATTAATATCTTCATCTATCCATTTGCGCCAGAAAGATATTTCTTTCCCGGTTGCTATTTTGTCCGCTTCAATTAGGGGTATGGTAAGGGCTGCTTTTTCGGTTCTTTTTTCTACCAGACCCAATAGTGCGCGAATGGCAAAAATTAAAGGAGAATTTTGTAAAGCCCTGATTAATTGCATCCAGGAAAGCCATAATTGTAGATTAACAGCCCCTTGCGGGAAAAGGGTCTGTCGATAATTGCTCGTAGCAATTTGTATGCTAAGGGCAGAATTTTTTGGTAATTTATCACATATTGCCCATTGCACATAACCCAGATAAGATGGTCCCGTCATACCTAATCGTCCATCAAACCATTTTTGTTTTTTTATCCATTCAAGTGTTGCCAAACCATCATCACGCTCATTTATCAGCGGGTCAATATTTCCCCCCGATCCATCTGTGCCGCGCGTGGCCTGCAAAACAACAATAAATCCCCTTTCAGCATAAAGTGATGCAAAATTAGCGAAGGCTTTGCGTAAATATGGGGTGCGAATAAGAATGGTAGGGAAATTTTCTTCCCCTTGCGGAAAATAAATATCGGTTAATAAAGATATTCCGTCTCTCGTTTTTATAATATTATTGCGAGAAATCTTAACCTTATGGCTCGCCTTTGCTAATTTTAGGCGGCGCGCCAAAATAAAAGAACTAAAACTCATTTATTACCATTTCCTCCCCTTGAGAGCAAACTAAAGATGGTTAGGAAATAAAGTCAAGCCTATCAACGTCAAAAAGGCCATAATCGGTCATTTTAAGGTGGGGAATTACGGGCAAAGCCAAAAAGGAAAGTTGCAAAAAAGGCTCATCAAGCACGCAACCAAGCTGTTTGGCCTTTTGATGTAAAATATCTAAATCTTTGGCGATTATTTCAAATGGTTTCTCACTCATTAAACCAGCAATGGGCAAAGCAAGGCTTGCGCTTACCTTTCCATTCATTGCCACAGCAAAACCACCATCCATCTCTATTACCCTATTAACCGCAATAGCCATATCCTCA
The DNA here is from genome assembly GCA_015490455.1 of Hyphomicrobiales bacterium. Taxonomy (GTDB): domain Bacteria; phylum Pseudomonadota; class Alphaproteobacteria; order Rhizobiales; family Devosiaceae; genus S141-66. Next base: position 47,962 of record WFXU01000076.1, on the reverse strand, counting down.
TCACTGGCGCCAATCACCGTAATATTATGGCTATCATGACCGACAGAGGAAGCTATCGCCCCCTTTTCCAGGCCAAATCCATTCACAAAAGAACGAGCAATATTGCCATTTTTGCCATGTCTTTCAATAATTGCCAGCTTTATTACATCCTGTTTAATATCTGCCTTTAGACCATTTTCATCTTGCTCTAAACTTGCCTCTTTCCGAAATGTAATAATTAAACCCTTTTTAATGCCTATAACGGGAGTAAGATTTTCTCCTTTCTTGGCTTTGCAAATAAAATCTTCCCCCTTTAGAGGTCTTGATTTTACCGATGAAAAACCAACAGGTGTAATTTTTTTTCGCTTCTTAAATAATTCATCAGTAACCAGCCTGCCGGCTGATATTACATGGCTAACTTCGCAATTTTGTAAATTTTTCAGTAAAACAATGTCAGCCCTATAGCCAGGCCCGATAATTCCCCTATCTTTTAGTCCAAAAATTCTGGCCGCGCTAAAAGAAGCGACGCGATAAACATGATGAAGCGGGCAACCTTTGGCAATTAGCCTTCTGATAAGACCATCAAGATGACCTTCTTTGGCGATGTCTAAGGGGTTTCTATCGTCAGTGCAAAGGGCTAAAAAGCTGGATGTATTTTCATCTAAAATTTCAGCCAGAGCGTCTAAATCTTTAGAAACAGAGCCCTCACGAATAAGAATATTCATTCCTTTTTGCAATTTTTCGCGCGCTTCTTTTGCGCTGGTAGCTTCGTGATCTGTGTGGATTTTTGCTGCCATATAAGCATTAAGAGATTTGCCTGATAAAAGCGGAGCATGCCCATCAATATGAATATTTTGAAATTTTTGTAATTTTTCTAAAATCTCCGAATCACAATTTAGCACGCCGGGAAAATTCATCATTTCGGCTAAACCGATAACTTTTTCATGCTGCATAAAGGGTATAATATCTTCAAGGGAAAGGGAGGCGCCGGAAGTTTCAAATTTAGTAGCGGGAACACAGGAAGAAAGATTAACGCGAATATCCATAATAGCTTCTTGCGCACTATCCAGAAAATATTTTATTCCCTTAACGCCTATGACATTTGCTATTTCATGTGGATCGCAAATTATGGTTGTTACTCCATAGGGCAATACGCATCTATCAAATTCTAACGGTGTAACAAGAGAAGATTCAATATGTAAATGCGTATCAATAAAACCCGGAACGGCAAATAAATTAGTGCCATCAATTTCTTTATTGCCCGAATATGTAGCATGTGTGCCAACAATTCTATCTTTGCAAATGGCAATATCAGATGGCGCTATTGCGCCGCTAATAATATCTAAAATTTTTACATTTTTAATGACCAGATCGGCTTTTTCTTCGCCCTTTGCAGTCATTATCATTTTAACTAAATCTGCTTTTGACGTCATAATCTATCTATTCACCTGCCAATAATTAGCAGAGAATGAAAGCCTATTTTTATTAGGTCAAGTGGAAAATTAAAAACCATTAAACAGCATCGTCCCAAACCTCTATTTCATCAGACATTTCACTTGACTGATTTTGTTCGCTTTGTTGTGCATTATTTATCACCATTTCTATCCATTCGGCTTGAGAAGAAAGGGAAAATAATTTGCCTTGAAAGCTCATACAACCCATTCGCGCAAGGAAGTCCTTTTGTTCAACACTGTCAACACCATCGGCGGTCACCTCAACGCCAATTGCGCGCGCTAACCACACAACAGCGTGAGTAATGGCTTCTGGATCTGGAGATTGAGCTAATTCAGCTATGAATGAGCGGGAAATCTTTATCCTATCCACTTGAAATTGCTGTAATAATCTAAGTGATGTAAAGCCAGTGCCAAAATCACCCAAAGAGATACGTATATGTTTTTCTCTACAATATCGTAAATTATTTTTGGCAATATTATCTGCACTTGTAAGGGTTTTTTCATCAATTTCCAGCTCCAGATCATTTGGCTTTATTCCTGTTTTTTCAATGATTGAAAAAAGTTTTTCCGGAAATTTTGGATTTGATAGTTGAGCTGAGAATATTCTTACCGCCATTATCTGACCGGGTGTTTTGGCCCCTGCTTTGCAAGCCCAGCTTAGTAAAAATTCACCTACAACTTCTATAAGTCCGCATGTTTCGGCAATTGGTAAAAATATTTCCGGATCTATAATCCCCAATTTGGGATGCTGCCATTCTATTTTCGCTTCAACGCCGATAATTTCTGTGCCATTCTTTCTTACTAAATGGTCAAACACCACTCGTAATTGGTTTTTATCAACCAGCGCTTTTCTTAATTCGGTTTCAATAGTTTGCCTATGCTGAACTATATCATTCATGCCGGTTTCATAAATTTTATATTGGTTGCGCCCATTTTCTTTTGCGGCATAAAGGGCAATATCAGCCTGTCGGGTTAATTCTTCACCGCAACAATATTGGTCTTTTGCTATTGACACCCCAATGGATACACCGACAAAGGCTTGACCTGCCTCTAAATTAAAGGGTTTACGAATTGCTTCAACCATGCGGTTAGTTACGGCTTCTATGTCATTTACCGAACTCACAGATCTTATAATAATAGCAAATTCATCTCCACCCAATCTTGTTATAACGTCAGAAGAGCGCACAAGCGGTTGCAAACGGTTGGCAACTTCGCGAATAAGTTCATCTCCTGCCTGGTGCCCCAAAGTGTCATTGACAAGTTTAAAACGGTCTAGATCTAAAATTAATAAGGCGACTTGGTCATTTGCATTTTTTATGTTCTTTATTGCTTCAACCAATGCAATTTCAAATTTAGCCCTGTTTCCCAAACCGGTAAGGGCATCATGATAGGCTAAATGCTGGGCTTGGGCGCGTTCACGCTCTAATTTAGCGGTGGATTGGCGTAAACGTAGCAGCAATATAGTTATAATTAAACCAGCCATAGCTGCAACACCGATAAGAATGGGGGCGACTTCTAAAATTATATCCGCACCAGGTCGATCTGGCTGAAATACAAAATTTGTTATTACTTCTCCGGCCTGGTTTTTAATTTCTAACTTTACTTCTTCTTCTGTTATATTGGGATTCACAGTAAAATATCCGCCCTTTAGCAATAATAATTCGTAAATTTCTAAGGCTAAGGCGTCGTCAAGAAATTCGGCAACTACATGAATATAGGCCTTACTGGCAGATTGTCCCCTGACCGATTTATTTGAAATTACCGGCATTTGACTAATAATAGCCGGCTTGCCCTCAATTATGGCTATATCAACAATGTTGGGCACTTTATCCATATGTCCGTAAGTATATGCGTCAAATGCGCCTTGCCAATTTACTTCCTTAAGGCGCAATGTTATAGGCTCTAATTGTTTTCGTGACTTCTCAAATAAAGATGGATCAACGGATTTGCCATCTTTCATTGCATAGACAGGCTGCAGGTTTGGGTCTAACAAAAATGCTCGATCATGCCCGAAATATTCATACATGCCCTTGCCAAGATTTTCATCTATCCATTCAAGGTCTAGCCCATATTGCACTGCGTCAACTGCTCTATCCCAGGCAGCAACGTCTTCTTGCTCATTTCTTATTAGCTCCTTTTGTTGCTCTAAAATATGTGAAACCAGCTTTATTTGCCTAGAAACAGATGCTTCATCATTTTGTTGCACTGTCCAAAATATAAAGGATGCAATTAGACCAACGGTTATAATGACTGCTAAAATTACTGGCAGGAGGACCCTATAGGAAAAGCGCCAACTTTCTTTTGCTGATAATGTTTCCATGAACCATACCCAAAAATTATTCCCGAGCCTAGATTAGGGCGAATTACGTAAATAAATCTTTTGGTTTTCAGGAAAATTATTCTGATGGTTAATAAATTACTAGCAAATATAGATAGTTAGGAAAGTTAGATAATATTTAAGCGGGAGAATTTTGCGAGGGCGAGGAAGGACATTTGGGAATAGAGGCATGCCTTTGCGTGCCTGATGTCCTTCCTCTAAGAACGCGGCCGAGGACGCGAAGGCCACGTTCTATTCTTGAATTCTGATTTTATAAAAGACCAATAAACATCAAACTGTGCCCATTATTATTATTATTCTTGTCACAATTTCCTAAAGCAATTCTTATATAATAAGTTTGTTTGTCAACTTCAATAGGACAATGTTGAATGAATCAACGATTACCATTATAGTTAATTTTGATGGGATTTTTTCTTAAATTTAGACTCTCTCTAAATAAAATTTAGGAAAATATCTCAAAAGAGTAGCGAGAAAATAAATGAAGTTGCAAATTGATAATATTGATAGGAAAATTCTAAGAGAAATACAAATTAACAGTAATATTTCGGTGCATGAATTGGGTGAAAAGATTGGACTGAGCGGTTCTGCCTGTCATCGCCGGATTAAGACTATGGAAGAACAAGGCCTTATTAAGAATTATAAGGCTGTTCTTGATAGTAGAAAATTGGGTTTTCAAATGATGTTCTTTATTCAGATTTCTCTTACCTCGCAAAGTGAAGAGGCGCTTAAGAAATTTGAAAAAGCCATAGCAAATGTTCCGGAAGTCTTATCTTGCTATTTGATGGCTGGGCACGCAGATTTTTTACTACAGCTAATATGTCGCGATCAGGAAGATTTTGAAAGATTGCATAAAATGCTGATTACACGCCTGCCAGGCGTATCACAAATTCACTCAAATTTGCGAATTAGAACCTTAAAGGAGGGCGATATTCTGCCCGTATAATTTCTAACAAAATGGCAATTTTATAATTATTTCTAAGCTCAGTTAGCCTTAAAAACATCTTATATTTCTGCTTTGCCAGGAAATGCCTTAGTCATCGCGATAAATTTTTTCGCGTCTTTCGTGCATTTCCTGTGCTTCAAGCGACAATGTGGCAATGGGACGCGCCTCAAGGCGCTTTAGGCTAATCGGATCACCCGTTTCTTCGCAATAGCCATATGTTCCATCTTCAATTCGTTTAATGGCCGCGTCAATTTTGGCAATTAATTTTCTTTGCCTATCGCGTGTTCTTAATTCCAATGATTTATCGCTCTCACTTGAAGCGCGATCTACCGCATCGGGGTGGTTTAGGCTTTCTTCTTGCAAATGTTCAACCGTTTCGCGACTATCGCGCAAAATCTCCTCTTTCCAGCTAAGAAGTTTTTGCAAAAAATAGGCGCGCTGGCGCTCATTCATAAATGGCTCATCTTCTGAAGGAACATAGCCTTCTTCAACAAGTTTCTTATCCATAGTCCAACCTCTATTTGTCCCCATAAGATGGCGCTCTTATAGTAGCGCTTTTTAATAAGAGCAAGTGCTTGCCAGTAAAATAATTATCAATTTACTAAAGAAAAGGGCGCGGCCATACGGGAAAACCGCGCCCTAATTTAAGCCTTTTAGGCTTAAGGTGACATTATTCGCTAATTTTTTTGCGAATAATGACGGGGAAAGATAGGCAGAAATTGCGATTTTCTGCCAAACTCGCTTTAGAAGGGTAATATTGCATCTAAAATCTGTGATCCATATCTTGGTTGTTGCACATCGCTTATTTGTCCGCGCCCACCGTAGGAAATTCTGGCTTCGGCTATTTTAGATGATAAAATAGTATTATCCGCTCCCACATCTTCCGGTCTGATTATGCCGGCAACTATTAGTTCTCGCACCTCAAAATTAACTCGCACTTCTTGTCGCCCTTCAATAACCAAATTCCCATTGGGTAAAATTTGCGTAATTACTGCGGCAACACGGGTTTCAAGTTTTTCTGAGCGATTGACCGAACCATCACCCTCATCTTTAACACCGCTCTTTGTGTCAATCACGCTTGAAACCGGAACGGAAGGGGCAACAGCCGTGATTGCAGTTCCGAATATTCCGCCAAGTCCCGCGCTATTGGTAGAAGTGCGATTGCGATTTGTCTTATTCGCGATTTGCGCCTTATCAGAAATTGTTACCAAAACGGTCAAAATATCACCAACCCGATGCGCTCTTTGATCTTTGAAAAAGCCCTTAGCGTTAGAGCGGAAAAGGGAATTTGGCTGATAGGAAACGGCGCTGGCTTCTGGCATTGGCATTCTTACAGGTTTATATCCAGCCTGCGCGGTCGGATCGGCAATAGCGGTTAGGGTTGGTGCTTTGCCAACAGATGCCAAGCGATCTGTCATTGTGCAGGCGGATATTGATGCCGCCAAAGATGAGATTAATATTAGTTTACAGATATTTTTAAGCATTTATCTAACCTTAATATTTGCAATATTTAATTTATTGGAATTTTCGTGTGGCACTATCACCGCGCCATCAGCCAGAGCAATTCCCTGCACGATATTTTTAGATGAGAGATTTAATACTGATACAACCCCACCTTTTGGGGCTGAGTTCAGTGCTTGTCCCTTCACGCTGAGAGTAAGGGGGCCTTTACGGTAATAAAGAGTTACCATTTCAGAGCGCTTAATAAGTTCTGGCTCCATAATATCGCTGGAGCGGAGCGCCATGCCCTTATTAGTTGAGCGGCGTAATTGTTTGCCGATAATTTGTGTCTTTATGGCCAGATCGGAACTTTGCGCAAAACGCAGATCTACCGGACGCATTTCTATATCATTTTCTGAAATTATATCACCCTTTTTGAGCGAATTTATTAGATGAGGCACGTTAATCATCATATTTAGCGTGCCGCTAATTTCGCGTAACTCATCTTTTCCGGCAATTTTAATTTGTGCTTTGAAAGATTGAGCCCTTGGGTAATATTTTAATTCCGATAGTTCAATTGGTGAAGGGGATAATTCGGCATAAATCTTGTCAATTTTGTGCGAAAAATTAATTTGCGCAATAATTTTCTCACTAATAATGCCGCGTTTTTTTAGTTCCTCATCTATTATATTGGCAATATCCTGCTCGGTAAAAATTATTCCCCTGCGATAAACACTAACCTGGCTTAAGCCTCTATCATCAAAATTTTTAATACCAATTTTTGCCGCTGCCATGCGAATTGCGCCAATGCTGACCACTCCTCTTGTACCGGGAGCAGGGGCGCGAAATAGTGCCCTTTCAGCACTTAATCCTGCATTATCAAACATGTCCCCAACGGTTACTATCAAAGAAGAAACCTCAACCGATGGTTTTAGAATGGGGGCGGCCGCAATTGGGCCTGCCATTAGGCCTAGTAGAATAAAAATAACTATTTTTTTGAGCCTGTTAAACATTATTTTTAACCAATCAAATTAAAACATCTTCGTTGCTGAACGTAACATTTCATCGGCGCCGGAAATAACGCGCGCATTCATCTCATAAGCGCGCTGTGCGGATATTAAATCTGCAATTTCAGTAACCGAATTCACATTTGAAAGCTCCAAATAACCTTGCTGCAAATTTCCCAAACCATTTTCACCGGCAACCGAGATCTGTGCAGTTCCACTGGCGCCAGTTTCAACAAATAAATTATTACCTATTGCCTCCAATCCGGCCTTATTTACAAAATTGGCCAACTGAATTTGCCCCAATTGTGTGGGGGTTGTCTGTCCGTCTAAAAATGCTTCAACCATTCCATCGGCGCTGATTGAAATTGAGCCCGCATTAGCAGGAATAATTATACCTGGCTGAATTGAGTAACCGTCAACAGTGACTATCTGCCCGCTTGAATCGCGCTCAAAAGAGCCGTCGCGCGTATAGGCTGTTCGCCCGTCTGGCAGATTAACTACAAAAAATCCTTCACCCTTTATTGCTATATCCAATTCTTTTTGTGTGGGTGAGATATTACCCTGTGACATTATGCGGGCAGTAGCGGAAGTCATAACGCCGGAGCCAACGGCTACTCCCACCGGAATTTCTGTCCCGCTGGCTGAACTTTGCGCGCCGGCGCGCCGATAATTTTGATATAATAGGTCCTGAAATTCAGCGCGTTGACGCTTAAAGGCAGTGGTGCGCATATTGGCAATATTATTTGAAATAACTTCAACATTTCTTTCCTGCGCTGCCATTCCAGTTGCTGCAATATAAAGTGCTTTCATAATTTAATCCTATCTATGCTTGTAAAGAGCCAAGTTTTTGAATAGCTTTTTGCCTTAAATCTGCCTGACTTTTCTGTAATTGAGCAATTGCTTCATAAGAGCGGCTAATACGTATCATTTCGGCCATTTCGGCTACTCCCGAAACATTTGAGCGCTCTAATGAGCCTTGTAAAATTCTGCTTGCTAAATCTGGTTGCGCATTTTGTCCGCTAAATAAATTTCCCCCGCGTAATTCAAGGCTTTGCGGATTTTCAAAGGAAACAATTTTTAGACGCCCCTTAGCCCCATTATTGGTTATTATATATCCCTTATTATCAATAATAATTTCAGTATCATTTTGCGCAAATCTTATCTCTCCACCCTCAGAAAGTACCGGTAGGCCAGAGTTCGTAACCAATAATCCACTATTATCAATTTTTAATTCGCCATTTCTGGTATAAAGTTCTTCATCGCCCGATTTTACCGCTAAAAAACCATCCCCCTCTATCGCTATATCTAATAGATTGCCGGTTTGCACAATTGCCCCAGCAGAAAAATTATGTAATGTCGCCCAATCTTGAGTATAAGAAAGAATACGATCATTATTGATAAAATCATTATTGCGGGCGATGGGCATTTTATATTCTTCAAACAATAAAGATTGCGCCTTAAAGCCGCTAGTATTTATATTAGCAATATTATTAGCAACAATATCTAATTGCCTACGTAGGGCAATTTGCCGTGACAAAGCTATTAGTTGCACATTTTCCATAGTGCTAAACTCCCGTATATTTGCCCACCCGCTTCCCCAAGCATTGGGCTCGCAAAATTAGGTGCAGAAATTGTGCCAAAAATAAAAATTCAATTAAATCAGATGGTTAAAAGGATGAATGGTAGGAATTGGGGTAAAATTCTGCTTTTGAGGCAAAATTTACCGGGCAAAAATTTCCTAGTTAATCAAGAAAAGTAACCTTTCATTAACCATGTGGGTTTTAGCTATTCTCAAGAATAATATTAGATTCTCAAATGAATGAGCTGGCTAAATGGCAGAAGAAGAAAATAAGGAAGAAAATATAGAGGGCGATGAGGCTCAGAATGAAGAAGGTAATGAGCCTGCTAAGGGAAAGAAAAAACTATTTATAATAATCGGTGCGGCGCTTTTCCTATTATTAGCAGGAGGAGGTGGGGCGGCTTACTATTTTTTATTTTCCTCAGGGGCAAAGAAGGATGTTATTGAACAGGCTGAACCGGTATTTTTTTATGATATGGAGCCTATTACGGTAAATCTTGCGACAATTGGTGATGAAGCGCAAAAATTTCTAAAGCTAAAAATTTCGCTAGAAATGTCGCAAGAAGATATGATGGAAATTATTGCTCCTAGAATGGTAAGGGTAGAGGATGCTTTTCAGGTATATTTACGCGAATTACGCCCCAGCGATCTTGAAGGATCAGCTGGCATATATAGGTTAAAGCAGGAATTATTAAAGCGGGTTAATTTGGCGATTTATCCGGCAAAAATAGATAATATTTTATTCAAAGAAATATTGGTGCAATAATGAGCGAAAGCGAACAAGAGGACATATCTTCTGAATGGGATTTGAGCGATTTAGAGCAATCTAAGGGTGACAATTCTGAAAGCTCCGGAGCAGCAGGAGGGGGGGGCGATGATGAAATGGCAGCTGAATGGGCTGCCATGATTGAGGGAAGTGAAGATGAAGATGATAGTAATAATGCCTCAGTTGATCGCGTGCTTAGCCAGGATGAAATTGATAATTTGCTCGGCTTTGACCCAAATGCTGATGATGGGGTTGAGCTTTCAGGGGTTCAGTCTCTAATAAATTCAGCGCTCGTTTCTTATGAGCGTTTGCCAATGTTAGAGATTGTTTTTGATAGGTTAGTGCGCCTAGCAACTACCTCTCTGAGAAATTTTACTTCTGATAATGTCGAAGTTTCACTAGATTCCATAAGTTCGGTGCGCTTTGGAGATTATCTTAATTCTATTCCCTTACCGGCTATATTAAGTGTGATAAAGGCCGAAGAATGGGATAATTATGGTCTTTTAACGGTTGATTCATCGCTAATTTATTCAATGATAGATGTATTATTAGGTGGGCGGCGTGGCTCAAGTGTGGTTCGGGTTGAGGGGAGGCCATATACAACAATAGAAATGACGCTCGCCAATAGAATGATTGAGGTTATTTTAGCGGATACAAAAAAGGCGTTTGAGCCATTAACCCCAGTGACTTTTCACATTGAAAGATTAGAGACTAATCCAAGATTTGCTACTATCTCGCAGCCAGCAAATGCCGCTATTCTGATTGAATTGCGCATTGATATGGATGATAGAGGTGGCAAAGTTGAAATATTATTCCCATACGCAACAATTGAGCCAATTCGCGAACAATTATTACAGGCCTTTATGGGTGAGAAATTTGGCCGCGATATGGTTTGGGAGGGGCATTTAGCAACGGAAGTTTATGCCTCAGAGACAATTATTGAGGCGGTGTTGCATGAAATGGATATTCCCCTATCCAGATTTATGGAATTTAAGGTTGGTGATAGTTTTGTGTTTGATCGCTCCCCGAGCGATCCGATAAAATTACGCTGCGGTGATGTTGAACTTTGCGAAGCGGTTATGGGGCATGTGGGTAAAAATATATCGGTCAGAGTAACACAGCCGCTTAAACCACCAAAAGTTACTATGGCGGTATTTGAAGCGCTTGATGAAAAAATGGAGAAAAAATCATGAATATGCTCCCCTATGGTATGATTGTTGAAATTAGCGTGGCCATTTTGCTTATAATGACCATAGCTTATTGTTTTATTCTGAATAAGCGTTTGAAAAAATTACATGCCGATAAAGATGCGCTCAAACAAATGATAGGCGATCTTATTAAGGCAACTAATATGGCCAATAGTGCAATTGCCGGATTAAAAGAAAGCGCTAATGAAGCAGATATGATATTAAGCGCTCGTCTTAAGGAGGCAGATAAATTTGCTGTGGAATTGGCTAATCATGTTAGTGCCGGGCAGGCAGTGATACAAAAAATTGCGCAAATTACCGATGCCGCATCAATAAAAAAACAGGAAAAAAAGGCCAGTGCCAATTCTGCTTTGCAAAAATTACGTGAATTTCAGAGGCGTAGGGAGAATGCGGCATGAATTCAATCCGCCTGCTGCCGGTTGTAATTATGGCGGCGTTAGCCTTATTAATATTTAAGGGAATCGGGCTATTCTCTCAAGGGGAATATATTTTATCCGGCACGCAAAAAGCCAAAGCGCAACAGCAAGTAGAACTTAGCGAAGAAGAAATAAAGGCAGCAGATAGGGCTAGTGAAACATTATTTTCACGTAAAAATCAGGCGCCAATAAATAGCAATGCAATTGATGCAATACCACTTGCTGAAACCAGAGATGGAGACAAAATCCCCTTAGGCTCAAGCGATGGGATTAATAATACTGAAAGGGCGGTGCTGGAAAGATTAAGTGAGAGGAGAATGGAACTTGATCTATTGAGCGAGGAATTAGAAATGAGAACAGCCCTGATTGATGCTGCTGAGGCCAGATTAGCAGAAAGAATTGCTTCTTTAGAAGAAATTGAAGCAAAAATTGCTGCGCTTGTAAAGGAAAGAAAAGCAATTGATGACGCCCAATTTAGAGGGCTCATCAGTATGTATGAAAATATGAAGCCGGGTGATGCTGCAAAGATTTTTGATGAACTTAATATGGATATTTTACTTAAAGTAGCGCGCGCCATAAATCCAAGAAAAATGGCGCCTATTTTAGCTAAAATGAATACGGAAAAAGCAATGTCCCTAACTCAAAATTTAGCTATGATTAAGCCAGAGCCGACTTTTGCAGAGCCGGTTGATGATTTGTCAAATTTGCCACAAATAATTGGCCAATAGTCTGAATAGTAAAATTATTCTTGCTGGTAAGAAGGCGTTAAAAAGAAATATTTATAGTTAAATATATGGGCTAAGAACTGGCAATGAGATAATATGAATAAGCAAGGTAAATTTTCACTAAAGGCGGTTTTTTGCCAGTTTAGGTGTATTTGTCTATATTTTTTTGTTACTATTCTTATGGCCGTAAGTGTCGTAAATGGTGTAAATGCTCAACCCATATTGCAAGCCGATTTATATGCAGAAAAGATTGATAATTATGCGCGCTTAATAATTAATTTCAAAGAACGTTATGATTTGCCCGAATATAGTTTGAGATCAGAAAATAATATTTTAATTTTGAAATTTACTGAGCCGGTGAATTTTACTTCGCCTAATGTTAGCGAAATTTTAGATCAATTCATCATTGCCTCAAGAACAGATCCAGACAAAATGGGTATTCGCTTTGCCTTACGTAAAGATTTTCTTATTAATAAAATGGAGGCGGGGGAGCAATTATTCATTGATATTTTGCCCGCAGACTGGCAGGGAGCTCTACCAGGCCTGCCAGAAGAGGTTGTTGAAAAATTAGCGCTTCGCACAAAAGAAGCATTGAAGTTAGCCGAGCAAAAGCAAAAAGAAAAATTTATTCGTGAAAATAATCCAACCGCTATTTTGCATGTTGGCAAACATCCCAGTTTTGTGCGCTTATTAGTTGACTGGTCTATTGATGTTGAAGCTGAATTTTCTTTTAGAGAGCAGGAGGGCATATTAAGTTTTGATTGGCCGGTGCCGATAGATCTTTATCAGCTTAATATTGATTTACCTAAAGAAATTATTTCGGTCAGAAATGAAGTAGATGTTGAGGGCAGTAAAATTTTTATTGAATTTGCCAAAGGAGTAAAGCCGCGTTTTTTCACTAATTCAAAAAGACAATATATTATTGATGTGGATTTGCTTGATGGGGTTAGGGGGGAAGTTGATCTTGCTTCTATTTTACCTGATGGAGAAGGAAACATAGGGGAGAATGGAGATTTATTGGGAGAAGAATTTAATAATTCTTCTGATAGAAAAGTTACAATTAATATTTCGGCGGCGAGCGGAAGAGGAAAAATAGTTGAACCTGAAATTGAAAAACAGGGATCCACTATTAAAATCACTTATCCTTTTGAAGATGAAACTGCGGCTGCCGTATTTAAGCGCGGACAAACATTATGGATGGTATTTGAAACATATGCCTTTATTAAAGAGCCCGCTAATCTTGCTGATTTTGCAATTCTTAGCGATAGTTATTCGGTTATTAATGGCTCTGGCACTTCTATTGTCCGTATTAATTTGCCCGCAAATAAATTAGCAACTCTTGGCTCTGAGGGGCGCTCTTGGGTGCTTTCTCTTGGCGACATTATTTTAACGCCGGGTGAGCAGATAAGTTTAGAAAAGAAACAAAATGCGCAGGGCCTGTTTGAAATTATTGCTAGGTTAGATAGGGCTGCTAATATTCATCAAATTCGTGATCCTGAAGTTGGCGATATTTTAGAGGTGGTTACGGTTTTTCCTCCTACCTTATCCTTATTAAGGGAGCAATCTTTTGTAGAATTTAAGGCACTTAAGACGGTGCATGGTATAGTTATTCAACCCTTACATGAAAATATTTTGCTGGGTTTAAGTGATGGTGTGCTAAAAATAAGCTCAAAAAGGGGGTTAATTATTTCCACTTTGCAATCCGCCAGAGTTAGTAATGCACAGGATTTAGAGGGGATAAGTCGCGCCGGCTTTATAGATCTTAATTCATTAATTGAGAAAAATCCAAGAAGGTTTAGAGATAGAAAAAATGGGTTAGCACAATTAGCCGCCAGTGCTGGTCAGGGGGAAAAAGCGCAAATGTTGCTAAATTTGGCACAATTTAACCTTGCCAACGGCTTTTCATATGAGGCGCTGGGCATATTAAATTTGGCAGAAAGCGAACTATCCTCAAATATTGTTTTTACCGCAATGCAAATTACTAAAGCTGCCGCTTTGGTTTTAACGAATAGAAACAGGCAGGCTTTGGAATTATTGAATAATAAAAATATAGTCAATGAAATGGACGCAATGATTTGGCGAACTATCGCCCGACACAATTTGGAAGATTATAAGGGAGCGCGCGAAGATGCATTAAGCGCAGAAGTAGTAATTGAAAATTATCCGGATTGGGTTAAAAATAGATTTTTCCTTTCAGCAACAGAAGCGGCAATAGAATATGGCGATATTGCTTTAGCAATCAGATATTTATCGCAAATTGAAACCGCTATTCTTAATGAGGCGGATTTAGGAAAATATATTATTCTCTCGGGAAGAATTGATGAAAGTCAGGGACGATATGAAGAAGCGCTTGATACTTACGGGCAGGTAATTTCCAGCGACAATAGACCGGCGCGGGCAGAAGCAATTTATCAAACTGTGCAATTATTGCGTAAAATGGGTCGGCTAAATTCCGCTCAGGCAGCCGAAACTCTCGCCTATGAAATAATGTTATGGCGAGGAGGGCGAACCGAAGTAAAAATGCTTGAATTATTAGCAAAATTATATTTTGAATCCGCAAATTATCGGGAGGCATTTGCTAGTGTTCGTCAATATGCAAAATTTTTAGAACCCGGAAAAAGCACGGACGAACTATTGCATTTAGCACAGCAAGAATTTTCTGCCCTATTTCTTGATGGCAAGGCCGAGAGTTTAGACCCTGTTAAAGCACTCAGCCTTTATTATGATTATCGTTATCTTACTCCTGCTGGAGCTAAGGGCGATCAAATGATAAGAAATTTAGCCCGCCGTTTAGTAAAAGTAGATTTGCTTGAGCAAGCGGCCGAACTTTTGCAATATCAGGTTGATGAAAGGCTTGAAGGGGTAGCAAAAGTGCAGATTGCCGCTGATTTAGCGGTTATTTATTTGGCGAATAAAGAGCCGGAAAAGGCAATTAGAGTGCTAAATTCAACTAGATTAGCCGGTATTCCAGCAAGTTTAGAAAGACAAAGACGAATTTTAGAAGCACGTGCCCTTATTGATGTGGGACGCGAGGATTTGGCGCTTGATATATTAGCAAAAATTAGTGGTAAAGATGCGGATTTGTTAAGAATTGATGCCCATTGGAATGCCAAAAGATATTCCAAAGCGGCCGAGATAATAGAGCGCCTTTATCAATGGGAAGCTGAAAGGGGTAATCTGTCAGTTAGCGCACAAAATAATATTATCAAGGCCGCTGTTGGTTATGTGCTGGATAATGATATTATCGGTCTTGATAGGTTAAGGCTTAAATATAGTGAACTAATGGCAAAAACGCCCAAATGGCCGCTATTCAAATATGTTGCCAGTGATGTTGATATTTCCAGTTTGGAATTTTCCAAAGTTGTTAGCGAAATAGCGGATATTAATTCAATGAATGAGTTTCTTACTGCCTATAGAGAAAATTACGGCTCAGAAGGGGCTTTAACGCCAAAAAATCAGTAAGGTTCTAATTTTTATACTGTGTTACATCGCCAGAAAAACAATAGCCAATACCGTGAATTGTTTTAATAAAGGTAGGATGGCGATGGTCTGGCTCAATTTTTTTCCGTAGGCGCATTATATGCACATCAATAGTTCTATCACCCACTATCGCATTAAATCCGCGCGCCCTATCAAGCAATTGATCGCGGTTTAGCACCATGCGTGGCTGTTCAACTAATACTCTTAGTAAGTCAAATTCCATCGAGGTAAGATTTGCGTCTCTTTTACTATCTGAATTTATAACTGTTCTTTCATTAAGATTCATTATCCATTGGCCAAATTGCAATAAATGTGCTTTCTTATTTACTTTAATTGCTGCAAGATGCTCCAATTTTGCTCGCCGCAAAACCGAGCGGATTCGCGCAATAAATTCACGCGGTTCAAATGGCTTTGTAACATAATCATCGGCACCAAATTCCAGACCGAATATTCTATCATAAGATTCATTACGTGCGCTTAAAACAATTATTGGCAAATTGGAATTTTTTCTAATTTCTTGGGTTATTTCAAACCCATTAGCATCAGGAAGACCAACATCAAGCACCAATAAATCTACTTTTTCTCTATCTAAAATAGAGCGCATTTCCCGCCCCGTCCCGGCACAACTTGCTATAAAACCTTGCTTTTCTAAATATTTCTTTAGAAAAGAAGTTATTTGCGAATCATCATCAACAATAAGTATATGTTCACTCATCTGGCTCCCTACTGTAATCTGCTCTTTTATCTCTACTAAAAAAATTTCTAAAAACACTGATATAAATCAATTTTTCGGGGCAATTTTATTTCAAACTAGAAATATGAAAAATAAAGAAAAACCATATCCAATGCCGCTCCATTTATTATTGGCAGGGATTGTAGCTACATTTTTGATAGTTGCAACAGTGCTAGGTGGAATTTATCTTGGCACGCAAACGCAAACCCGTTTTCACGAGATTGAAAGTAGCTGGCGGGCATATTCGGATGAAGTGGCAAGAAAGGGCGAATTGCTTAGTAAAATATGGGAACATTTAGGCTATGGCGGTATAATTCATCATTTTAAGAATTATGTATTACGCCAGAATGAAATATATCTTGACAGGCTAGAAGAACAATTGGCCGATTTTGCCAAAATAATGGAAGAATATAAACAAAAAGATTTAGCAAAAATAGAATTAGAAAATTTAGCAATTATAGAAAATACAGTTGCTAATTATATTTCTAAAATTCCAATAGCCAAAAGAGCTGCCAGCGAAAAATGGAATATTGAAAAAACAGATAGGCTGGTTAAGGTTGATGATGAAGAGGCATTTGCGGCATTAAATGAGTTAGACAAATATTGGCGGCAAAAACATTTAGAAACAACGGAAAAAATAGTTAGGGCTGTGGCCGAAGGGGAAAGTCTGGTTAGGCTGGGTTTTTATTCTATGGCTGCTTTGGTTCTTGTATCCATGTCACTCTTTGCCCTTTATTATTTTTTACAAATGCAATTACGCCAAACTATGGGGCAATTATCTGATGAATTAAATGAAAGACGAATTGCGCAACAAAAACTTAGAATTTTCCAACGCGCGGTTGAACAGAGCCCGGCTACAATCATTATTACCGATACAAAAAGAAAAATAGAATATGTAAATAGAAAATTTTGCGAATTAACCGGATATAGTTTTGCACAAGTTATCGGCAAAACTCCTTCTTTTTTGCAATCGGGAGAAATGGGAGGGCGGGAATATCAAGAATTATACCAGAATTTATTAAAGGGGAAAGAATGGCAGGGCGTATTTCATAATAAAAAGAAAAATGGGGAATTATATTGGTCAAAATCAACCATTGTTCCATTACGTGAGGAAAATGGTGAAATTTCACATTTTATCGGTCTGGGTGAAGATATAAGCGAAAAAAGAGAAGCGCGTGAACAAATGTATAAGGCGCAAAAAATGGAGGCTGTTGGCCTGTTGGCCAGTGGGGTTGCGCATGATTTTAATAATATTCTCACCATTATTTTGGGAAATATATTTTTGGCGCGGCAAGATGTTGCAAAAAATAGTGAGATTGAACGCGAGCTGGAGCAAATTGAAATAGCAGCAAAGCGCGCGCAAAATATGGTTGGGCAAATATTATCTTTTGCTCGTCAACAGCCGGGTGAGGCCATTCCTTTAAGGGTAGGGGAGGCAATAAGAGAAGTCATCAGATTAATGCAGGCCTCAATTTTGCCCAATATTAAAATTGAATATTTAATAGAGAATGATGATTTAACAGTCAGTGCAGATCCTACCAGACTACATCAGATAATAATGAATTTATGCTCAAATGCTGCCGAGGCAATCGGAGCAAGGGGAGGGCATATTATTATTGAGGCAAAGAGTAAGGATAATGAAAATGATAAAGAAAAACAGCAAATTATAATAAATATTAAAGATAATGGGCCTGGCATAGCAAAAGAAATAAGAAAGGAAATATTTGATCCATTTTTTACCACCAAAAGAAAGGGCAAAGGAACCGGTTTGGGATTATCAGTCGCCGCCTCTTTAGCTAGACAGATGGGGGGAGTTATTTATCTTAAAAATTCATCAGATAGAGGTAGTGAATTTGAAATAATATTGCCTAAAGCTAAACCCATTAAGAAAAAAAGAGAACAAAAAGGCGCAGTCAAAGCCGGCAATGGAAGAATATTGCTTATTGATGATGAAGAGGAATTATTGGAAATTAATAGAAAAATTCTTCTTAAGATGGATTATGAGGTTGATGCTTTCACAAATGCAAAGGAGGCGATAAAATATTATCGGCAGAATAAAGATAAATATGCGCTGGTAATTAGCGATTATTATATGCCAGAAATGAATGGCG
This sequence comes from Hyphomicrobiales bacterium, assembly GCA_015490455.1. Classification (GTDB taxonomy): domain Bacteria; phylum Pseudomonadota; class Alphaproteobacteria; order Rhizobiales; family Devosiaceae; genus S141-66. Next base: position 29,783 of record WFXU01000076.1, on the reverse strand, counting down.
AAACAGTATGTAAAGAAATTCGCTCAATCAGCACAAACTGCCCTATCATAATCTATACTGCCTATCATTTTGATAATATGCAATTAAAAAAATATGAGCCGATAAAATTATTACGTAAACCTATTGAACCCAATCTTCTTTTTCACTCGCTGCAAGAACTTATTTCCGGCCGGCCAGATTAATCCTAGCCTAAAGTTCTGATTACCAAAGTTACATTTTGTAATATTTTGTTACATTTCTTCATAATTTGTGACCTTCAGCGAAATATTGACGTTACATCTCTTCCTTAAATTGTGAGTCGTGAAAGTAAGTGGGCGGGTGTTTCGGTCGGAATTTGCCCATTCGCTTTTGAGCGCAAAAGGAGATATCATATGAAAAAAATTTTGCGAATAACAGATTATAAAGACCCAACTATAAGTTTGTTGGCTTTAGTTTTTGCTTTTTCTTACTTAGCAACTCCCTCTGCCGCGCAAGAATATGGCTCACAAAAATATGGACCAATAGAGCAAATTGAGGTCAAGGAAGAATTAGCAGAATTGGGAAAACGTTTATTTTATGACAATCGCCTGTCAGGAGATACGGGGTTAGCATGTGCTTCATGTCATCAGCCGGACAAGGCTTTTACTGATGGGCAGGCTCTTTCAGATGCATATGCGGATACGAAACATTTTAGAAATGTGCCAACTTTGGCCAATGTTGGTCACCGCTCTGTCTGGTTTCATGATGGGAGATTGGGCACAAATCTAAATGATGTAACGCGCGAATCCATTACTGAAACTTATTTTATGAATATGGATATGCGCATTATGCAGGAACGTCTAAAGCAGGATCCTGTTTATGTTGAAATGTTTGCAAAGGCAGGTAAGGGCGAGCCTTCAAATGGTGGAGCCCGTTCGGCAATTGAGGCATTTTTGAAAACAATTACTTCAAGCGGGGCGCCTTTTGATAGTGGTGATATGTCGGATTCCGCAAAAAGGGGCTTTGAACTATTTACAGGCAAGGCAGGTTGCGTTTCTTGCCATTCTGGCAATCGTTTTACCGATGATAAGGCTTATAATATCGGGGTTCCTGAAAATCCGGAAATTTGGTCAGACCCTGATAGGCACGTAACATTCATTACTTTTGCTAAATTTCAAGGCATAGAAAATTATATGAATCTTCGCCAGGATTTAGGCGCTTATATAGTAGATCTCAAAGAGGAGAATAAGGGTAAATTTATAACCCCAACCTTGCGTGAGCTCACCTATACAGCTCCCTATATGCATAATGGCACCATTGCTACTTTAGAAGAAGTAGTTGATTTTTATAATAGGGGTGGTGGCCAGTCCGCAAATAAGGATGAAAGAATTAAGCCGCTTAATTTGAGCGAAGGGGAAAAGGCCGATCTGGTTGAATTCCTAAAATCTTTGTCAGGAAATAGTTTTGATGTTCCCGCCTATAATCCAGGCGAATTTGACACTGATTACACAGTAATTGCCGATTGGCTTAACAAGAAAAATTGAGGAGAGGTTGATTATGATAAATTTTAGAAAATTCTCTACCCTCACTGCTGTTGCTCTGGTTGCAACTTCGCTATTAGCGCCGCTGGGTGCCATAGCTGGGGAGCGCCCTAGCGTGCTTGCTCCTTTAGGTGAACCGCCAAATCCCGCAGATAATCCAACAACTCCCGAAAAGGTGGAATTGGGTAAAATGCTGTTTTTTGATGGCCGTCTTTCGGGTAATGGCTCTATGCCATGTTCGGCTTGCCATATACCGGATGAGGGGTGGGACTTTCCGGATAAAATTTCTTTAGGTTATCCCGGAACAGTTCATTGGCGTAATTCGCAAACCATTATTAATTCAGCCTATTATAATAAATTATTCTGGGATGGCTCCTCCGGTTCTTTAGAGGCGCAGGCCAGATCAGCTGCTCGGGGTGGTGTTGCCGGAAATGGCGAAGATGATGGGATGGAAGCAAGATTAGCGCTTGTCCCCGAATATGTCAGACGTTTTAATGAAGTATTTGGCGATAGATGGCCAAATGTTCGTAATGCTTATCGCGCTATAGCCGCTTTTGAAAGGACTTTGGTGCAAACTGATACGCCTTTTGATAATTATATGCGCGGTGATGATAATGCTCTAACGGAAGCGCAAAAGCGGGGCTTGGATCTATTTGTGGGCAAAGCAAATTGTGCCACTTGCCATTCGGGCGCGCTATTAACCAACCAGAAATATTATAATATTGGTGTTCCGGCCTATGATGGCTGGGAGAATGACGCGCTTGCGCAAATTACTTTTAGATTTGAGCTTTATGCTAAGGGCGTTACAGAGGATAAATATCGTAAATTTAAGGACGATCCGGGTCTTTATTTCCGCACTAAGGAAGAAGCAGATCTTGGCAAATTCCGTGTGCCTTCATTACGCTATACCAAATATACAGCGCCATATATGCACAATGGAATGATTGCCACACTTGAAGATGTAATTGAATTTTACAATCAGGGTGGTGGCACTAATGAATTTGCTGAAACCAAGACAGATTTAATATATCCATTGGGTCTGAGCGAAGAGGAAAAGGCTGATTTGCTTGCCTTCTTAGAAAGTCTTTCAGGCGAACCTATTTTGATGGACTATCCGGACCTTCCACCAACAGAGCCGCTTGCAGCAGCTGCAAATTGAACAGTAGGAGGAAATAATGATAGCGAATAATGAAATGATAGAGGCTATTAATGGTCCTGAGGAAGTTCGTAAAAATTCAAAAAAATGTATCATTAACCGACGCACCTTTCTGTTAACTTCAGGAATTGCTACGGCAACGGTAATGATTGCGATGCAAACAAGTGAGGGATTAGCAAAAGTCCCGGCGGTTGTTGCGAGCTATCCCAGAAAATTAATTGCGAAACTATCTGAATTAAAATTGGATGAGCCGCTGGACTTCTCCTATCCTGATGAGGGTGAATATTCAGATTCAATGATTGTTAAATTAGGAAAAGAGGCAGGTGGCGGCATCGGGCCTGATAAAGATGTGGTTGCGTTTAACTATACATGCACCCATCAGGGTGGTCCATTAAATGGCACATATAAGCCGGATGATAAAGCGCTTGGCCCCTGTCCGTTACATTTGACTACATTTGACTTAACTCGGCATGGAATGTTCATTTCCGGTCAGGCATATCAGAGCCTGCCACAGGTTCTGTTGGAGCTTGATGGAGATGATATTTATGCCGTCGGTATGTTTGGCCTAATTTATGGCCGTTATGATAATTTGAAAGGTTGAGGGTGAGAATCATGGGAACTCCTTATTATATTCCTGAAACCAATATTCCGCTACCACCGGTAGATGCGGATATTATTTCAACAGCTTGCGATTATTGCATTGTGGCCTGCGGTTACAAAGTTTATCGCTGGCCTGTTAAGAGTGGTAAAACTGGCGGCCCAAAGGCTGAGGAGAATGCGTTTAATCAAGATTTTCCCGTTGCGACATTGGGCGCTTGGGTTGCGCCAAACCAATATAATATTGTGATGCACAATAATGAACCGCATCACGTTATTATTATCCCTGATAAAGATAATACAACCGTAAATATAAATGGTGATAGTTCTATTCGGGGCGGGGCGATTGCGCAAAAACTCTATAATCCGCAAAGCCCAACCCGCGATAGGTTACATTCTCCAATGATAAGAATGTTTGGAACTTTAATGCCAGTAAGCTGGGATTTTGCACTGGATATTGCGGCTGAAATCACCGATTATGTGATTAGAAATCACGGTGAAAATGCATATAGTATGAAAATGTATTCCTATGGCTTTATGGAGAATACTTATGCGGTTACCAAATATGCTTTAAGGCATATTGCAACCGCGAATTTCACCTTTCATGATACGCCAAGCAATGTTACTTCAACTCCGGGATTTAGAGATGCCGGTTTTGATAATTTTGCCCCCTCTTATCAGGATTGGCACGATGCTGAAACATTAATGATTTGCGGAACAGATCCTTATGAAACAAAAACTATTTTATTTACTCAATGGATTATGCCTGCAATTCAAAATGGGCAAAAAACCATATTTTTAGGGCCACGCCGCACGGCGGGCATTGCCTATGCTGAACAAAATGGCGGTTTATGGATTGACTTATTGCCCGGAACAGATCTTCCGGTTGTCTCTGCAATTGCACGTGTGATTGTAGAAAATGGTTGGGAAGATAAGGAATGGATAAAAAATTGGGTTAATAATAAATTTGAAAGCTCCTCAGGTTTTGGTCAGGGCACACGTAATACTCCGTGGCAGTGGCGCACAACTTGGGGTAAATTCCAAACCAAAGGCTATGAGGATTGGAAGAAGTGGCTATTAGCGCAGGATTTTTCTATTCCTGAAAAGGCTGCAAAAATTGCGCAAATTGATGTCAAAAAAATATATAAGGCAGCCGAATGGCTAGCTAAACCAAGAGCCGATGGCTCAAGGCCAAAATCTTCTATCATGATTGAAAAGGGGTTTTATTGGTCAAATAATACTGGCAATACAAATGCTATTTCCTCACTTGGTATAATAATTGGTGCAGGGGGGCGTCCGGGTCAGGTAATTGGGCGCGCCGGTGGGCACCAGCGTGGTGGTCTTGGTGGTGGTAAATATCCGCGTAATAAGTCACCAGAAAAATTACCAGGTCGCCGTCGTAGGGCTATGGATACAGATCGTTATTTTGTAAGCGGGCACACACGTTTAGCCCATGTTGTTGGAGCAACCTGGATTCAGGCCATGTGTGCTTCACAAAGTTTAGCCGAAAAATTTGAAGAATTAACCGTGCAAAATGAACATCAAATAAGTTCTTTTGATAAGCAGGAAATTATAGAGACACTTAAAAAACGTGTTGATAGTGGCGGCACAGTAGTTATTAACCAGGATATTTATTTAGTGGATCCAATTGGTGCGCGCTATGCCGATATTGTGCTTCCTGCCGCTGGCTGGGGTGAAGATAGTTTTACTCGCGCCAATGGTGAACGCCGTCTAAGGTTATATCCGAAATTTTATGATGCTCCGGGTGAAGCCAAACCTGATTGGTGGATTATGGCGCAATTAGGAAAAAGAATGGGCTTTGACGGTTTTGATTGGGAAAATTCTAATGATGTATTAGAGCAGGCCGCTCGTTTTTCACGTGGCTCAAGAAAAGATTTCTATATGCTTTATGTGGCCGCCAAGAAAGAAGGCATAACATTGCATGAGAAATTTGCCCAATATGGAACTGATGGTATACAGGGGCCGGTATTTATGAAAGAAGATGGAACGCTTGAAGGAACAAAGCGTTTGCATGATACTACCCGTAAATTACCAGAAACCGGACCGGCTGCGGCTAATATGTTCAATAAAAAACTAACTCACTTTAATACACAAACCGGTAAAACTAATATTCAAAAAGCCCCCTGGTCATTATTCTCCGATTATTGGGAATGGCTAAAACCAAGAGAGGGTGAATTATGGGCAAGTTCTGGCCGTATTAATGAGAGATGGCAATCAGGATATGATGATAGGCGCCGTCCATATATTGTGCAGCGCTGGCCTGAAAACTGGGTAGAAATTCATCCGGAAGACGCAAAAGAAAGGGGAATTGAAAGCGGTGATTATGTAATGGTTTATTCCGATCGCATACCCGTTCAAGTTGATAGTATTAAAGGCGTTGAGGGTGATGATTTTACCTTCACTAAATTAATGGAAAATGGTCATATAAAATTAACAAAGGCCGCAATTAGCGCTGTGGCGATTATTACTCCTGCTTTGAAAAAAGGGGTAATGTATATGGATTTCCTCCATACTGCTCAACCAGCTAATTCCCTAAATGGCAGGGTGGTAGATTGGATAAGTGGTAATTATAATTATAAAATGGGTGTTGGTAAAATTAAGAAAATTGGTGTTTCCCCTTATAAAAATGATTTCCGTTCCATGTCATTTGCAAGGCGTGACATAGTTTAATCCGGTCCCCCCCAAGGGTGGCTCCATATTGGAGCTGCCCACGACAAATTGGCTAAGGCTGTAAACTAACTAAATAATGCCCAACTGATTGAGTGATATGACCAAGTTAATGCACAAAAAACAAAAAATAGAACAACAAGAACAAAAAATTGGTGCTCAATTGCGAGCGATGATAGATAAAATTTCTGATGTTGAACAATGTTTGGTGGTTCAGGCGCTTGCTCATTTCCCGCAAGAGGAAACAATTTCAATATTATTAGAGCAATTACGTAATCCAGATGTTGATGTAAGGTGTGATTGTGCAAAATCGCTTTCTATTTTGCAGGATAAAAGGGCAATTCCTATTTTAATTGAGAATTTAGTTCAGGATCCCGTTGGTGAAGCCAAACTTCTTTATGTTGAAGCCTTAAGATCCTTAAAGGCTTATGAGGCTGCAAATATATTATCTATTTTAGCCTATTCGCGCGGTGAAGAAGAAAATATTATTTGGGAAGAAGATGGTTCAGGCTGGGATGACTGGCTTGATGTGCAATTAGCCGCTATTAAAACTCTGGGAGAGCTGGCTGATAAAATAGATAAAGAAAAAGCCATAAGTTCAATAATAACCGCTATGAATGATAGTGATGGGCAAGATGTTTGGCCTTTGGCTGTAAAAATATTGGTGCAATTTGGTCAGCCCGGCATAAGGGCGTTAACTGAACTTATTGGAGCGGCCAATAGTAAAAATCGTAGGCGTATAATTTCGGCGCTTAGAGAGGCTAAAGATGATTTAAGCAAAGAATTAATAAAGGCTGCGATGAAAGATCCGGATGCGGGGGTGCGTGAAGCAGCGATAAGCTCTGCTGCCAGGTTAAATATGCATGAAATTGCTTCTTTGGGTCTGGAAGATGCTTCAATTAATGTGCGAATAAGAACATTAAATGAGTTTGATAATATTTCAGATGAAGTTTTGGCCATAGCTTTGGACGATTATTCGCCAAAAGTTCAACGGGCTGCTTGTGAAATAATTATCAGGCAAAATAAAATCCGCCCCAAATTGGATTTAATATCAAGAGCACAAAAATTATTGCGAAAAAATGATGAACAAAGCCAAAAGACCCTTTCTGACTTTCTTTTGGCAATTTCTATAGCCAGGCCAAAGGGAGCGGTGGAATTTATTGAGGATATTGCGACTAATAATTCTACTACAGGAAAAGTCAAACTTGCCGCTATCAGATCTTTAGGTGAGCTAAAGAGCGATAATTCTATTTCCATTTGTGCTGCTGCCTGTGGAAGCGAAAATTTTGAAATTCGTCTTATGGCCGTCAATTCACTTGGAAAAATTGCTAAAACTAAGGGGGAATTAGGGGAAAAGGCGCTAGATATTTTAATATCGGCAATTGAAGGAGAGCTGGTTGAGGTGCCAGAAGACTGGCAGGCAAAAAATGACAATATTATTGATTTTGAGGAGCAAAGAAAACTTAGAGTAAATGATGAAGAATTAGAGCAGGATGAATATAAGATCAGAATTGATAGGGACGGCAATATTATTGAAGAGAGTAGTGATAGTGAAGAGCCTGCCGGCGATAATATAAAGGAAAATATAGAAAATGAGGAAGAAAAAGAAATAAGGCCGCCCCTTTCTACGCTTGATGCAATTATGGCAACTAGCACTATTAAGGCAATTAGCCAGGAAAAAATTAAAATTGAAAAAGAAGATATTGAATTTTTAGAAATTAGTGGGGCGCAACTTATCAAGCGTAAAAGGGTAAATCCGATTGATAGAACACCCGCTCATATTGATGTAAGGCGCTTGGCTGCGTTGGTTGGTGCAGAAACGGGCAGAAAAGAGCTGCTTGAACCGCTTGGTAATTTACTTGAGCAAAGAGAAGAAGGATTGCTTAGTGCAGCAATAGAAGGGCTTATTAAGTTAGCTAAAGCCGGCATAGATATATCTAATTATGAAAAATTATTATTTCGCCATGCAACAATGGGTGAAAAATCATTGGATTATAAAGCCGTTAGGGCAATAGGATATATAAACACAAATTTAGCCAGCAAATTGCTTATCAAATTGGCCAAAGAAGCAAAAAGCGATATTGTGCAATCCGAAGCAATAAAAGCGCTAAGGGGGCGTGATGTTAAGATTGATTTGGCTAGTTTGGCACTTAAAGCAGGGCGTTTAACCAGGGTTGCGGCGGCCAATTCTCTTGTTGATGAAGCTAGCGAGATAGCTGTTCCCACTCTTGTTGCCTTTGCTTTTGTAGAGAATGGGGTGCATCAGAAAATTGCCAGCGATTTACTCAAGCAACATAAAGAGCATGCATTTGCAGTAATTGAAGTTTTGCTTGATGAGGAGGAAGGAAGCAAAAGGTTATTAGCCCTTGAGATGTTAAATAATTTACTCTAGATAATAATCAGCGCCAAACGCGCAGCTACAAACAAAACTAATAATGCCGTAAATAGGGCTATAATTTGTTGAGGGATTATTTTTACTGTTAAAATATTGCCAATTTGCCCGCCAATCAATACCAAAAAAGGCAAATACCAAAAGGATAAAATTTCTTCTGAGAGCCCGTTTTTCTGTAATTGCCCGCTTAGACCAGAAATAGAATTTACCAAAATAAAAAGAGAGGCGCTAGCAGCAATTTCTTTGGGTGATCCGGCGCGAAAAAAATATAATATTGGCGCTAGGAAAATACCTCCCCCTATTCCAACTATGCCGGAGATAAATCCCAAAATTGCACCGACTAACAAACCAAGCCAAAGGGGGATATTTTTATATTTATCTTTTTTTATCGCAAATTGGCGAAAGCTAAATAACATTCTTAGGCCGGTTATCAGTAAGGTCAAAAATAATATAATGATAAAAATATCTTCCTCTATTTTTAACCTGCCGCCAAAATAGGCAAAGGGAACAGAGGAGATGGTCGGGGGAAGAAAAAGGCGCCATTTTAGAAAACCAGCGCGAATATAGTGAAAACTATTTCCGGAAACAACAATAATATTACAAATTAGTGCAATTATTGGGATAATTATATAGGGAACATCCCATAAAACCAATAATGCTAAATAGGAAGAGCCGCCACCAAAGCCAACGCTGGCGTAAAATATGGCGACAATAAAGAATAATATTCCTAACCCCACCCTATTTCCCCATATTGCAGCAGGGGCAATTGGGATTTTTATTGATTTTTACCTTCTTTATATTTGCGTAAAGAGCATCAATTACCAGCATATGCCCAGCTAATGATTGTCCAATATTTAATATTTCCTTTATTATTTCACTTGCCTGCCAGCTTCCGGCAATGCCGGCAACAGAGCCCAAAACACCAAAATTTATGCAATTTGGGGTTGCATTCCGGTCGGGCAATTTTTCATAAATACATTGATAGCAAGGTTGGAGCGCGTCTAAATATGGCTTAAAGGAGTAAATTTGCGCTATAAAGCCGGTCACCGCTGCTGAAATAAGGGGCTTTTTATGTCTAAAACAGGCATTATTAACGGTAAAACGAGTAGCAAAATTATCACTGCCATCGGCAATAATATCATAAAATTTGATTATTTCATCTATATTATTTTCGTTAAGGCGCAAATTATGCGCAAAAATATTTATATTTGGGTTTAATTCCAAAATTCTTTCTTTGGCGGCAAGTGGCTTTTTTTTCCCAATATCTAAAGTTTTATAAATAATTTGCCGCTGTAAATTTGAAATATCAACTTTATCATTATCAACTATACCAATTGTGCCAATGCCGGCACTAGCAAGATAAAGAGCAAGGGGAGAGCCAAGCCCGCCAGCACCAATTATTAAAACTTTAGATTTTAATAAAATTCCCTGTCCCTCCTCACCAATTTCCGGAAGGGTAATGTTGCGCACATAACGATTTAGCTGTTCATTATCCATTATTTAATGCGACCTTGTGTGCGAATATCAACTTCTAAAAGCAGAGTTAAAATATTATTTTCATCTATTTTTTGCTCTACCCTAATTCCTTCTTTGCTCGGTAAGGAATTATAAAGATTTTTAGCGGCCCATTCATTTACTGCCAGATGAAAATTATTATTTATAAAAGTAAAAATGAGATTTTCTTCTTGTGGCTGAATATTAATATTGATTGAAATAATATTTTGCTCTGGCAAAAATATTTTTTGCTTAATATTTTTTTTATTACATAATTTTTCTAATTCGGCTTTTGTTAGGCGAAAGCGTAATTTTTGCCCATCAATATGTAAATTCATTATTTTTCCTATTTCTTAAAAATTCATCCCACTCAGCTTTATAATTTATATTGTTAAAATATATACGCTCTTTAGGTAGTAGTTTTAATTGTTTTTGCCTCTTTATTTGCGCGTGAAAAAAACTAAGTGAAAAATTCTCACCTTCCTTTAGAATTTTTTCCAAAAGCTCCAAAATATCCCTGTTATTTTGCAATAAAAAGGGCATTTGCTGATATTCAAATTTAATTAAATGATAGCTATTGGTTTCCCTTAGTAATTTATCAATTATGGTTGGTTGAAGCTCTGGCATATCAACGGGAACAAATAAAATATATTCATATATATTATCAATGGAGGATAAAATTGCATGAATTCCGCTTAGCGGGCCGCGTTTTTTAATTATATCTTTAATATTATCTGGCCCCGAGATGAATATTTTTTCAATATTGCTTTTTTTAACTAATTTTACCATATGATCTAGGAGGGTCTGCCCTGCAAACGGTAATTTTGCCTTATCTTCTCCCATCCGTTTTGAATTGCCACCGGCTAAAATTGCTGCGCAAATTTTATTCATCAAACTGCCCATTTACTTTATATTCGCCAGTGCATAATTCACACCCCTTGCTCCATTCACTATCACCATTTTCATAATGTTCTAATTTCCAGATTGGTGAGCGGTGCTTTATTTGTTCAATAATATATCGGCTAGCCCTATATGCTTCATCGCGATGAGGGGAGCCAACACCAATAATAATACTAATCCCCCCAACATTTAGGCGCCCCTTAGCATGCACAATATAAATATCCAGATTATCCCCCCATTTTTCCTGTGTTTCCTTAGCTATTTGCAAAAAGGAATTTTTGGCTAAGGGGGTAAAGACATCATAGCTGACTGCTAATACTTTTTTGCCCTGATTAAGAATGCGAACAGTGCCAATAAATAATATTTCAGCCCCATTTGGCGCTTTACTGACAAAATTTAGCCCCTCCATAATATTTAGTGGTTTTTTATCTATAGGATAAATATCTACAAAAATTTCCCCCATTTTACCCTCCCGCAACTGGAGGAATTATTGTAATAATATCTCCCTCCGCTAAAATATATTCCTCCGCCAAAATTTCGCTTTCATTGGCAAAATGCGAGCTATTTATGAGTTTAATATTTGCAAAAGAGGGATGGTGTTTTTTAATATATTTTTTTAATTCGCCCCTAATAGATGATATTTTCTCTCCTTCCCTCATTTCTAGTTCAATATTTTCTCCTAAAGTTCTGAAGGGGCCAAAAGTTTGTAAATTTATTTTCATTTTCATAATTCCCAATTTTCACTTATCAATGGATAAATTTCTACCTTTTCCCCCCTTTCTCCCTTTTGTTTGGGAGATAGAGAAGCCCAGCAATTTGCCTCTAATAATGGGTGTATTTTGAAAGATTGCTGCCCGCTTAAAATTTTAACTTTAATCCCTCCCTCTTTATCAATATGGGCTTTGGCTTTTAGGAAAAACCTAAATCCCTGCTTTTTGGGATATGATTGCTCTAATTTTGCTATTAAGGGGCGACTAAGGCTGGAGGATAAAATATTTCTTCCCTCAATATGAGCTAATAGTGGGAGGACAAAAAACCTTAATCCAACAGCGGCAGAAATAGGATTGCCAGGTAAGCCAAAATAGTGAGTGCCATTTGCAAAACGGGCGTAAAGAATGGGTTTGCCGGGACGAATAAAAACTTTATGGAATAATATTTTTGCTCCCATTTCCAACAGAATATCGGGAATAAAATCCATTTTGCCCATAGAAACGGCGCCGGTTGAAATTATTAAATTATTTTTTTCAATGGAATTTGCTATTTTTTCGCCGAATTTTTCTATATTATCACGAATAATACCGCCATATTTTGCACTATAGCCCATTTTTTTAAGTGCCGCTAAAATATAGGGCGCGTTGGAATTGCGGATTTGCCCTTCTAAAAGAGAAGTAGCAAGCTCGTCTGTTAGTTCTTTACCGGTTGAAATCAACAATATTTTTGGCTTTTTATAGGTTAAAATATTTTCCTGTCCGATAGTTGCCAAAGCCATGATATGAGAAGGTTTTATTAATTCTCCTTTTTTTACTACAATATTGCCGGGCTTAAAATCTTCCCCCCTTTGGCGAATATTATTGCCTAGCTTTACTGCGGAAGTAAAAATTACCTTATTTTCTTTTATTTTTACATCTTCAATTTTTACCACACTATCATAATTGGCCGGCACAATTGCGCCAGTCATTATTTCTAATGCTCCCCCTTGTAGGTTGGAGGTTTTTTCGCCCGCCATAATTCTGCCTGTCAGCCTTAGAGCTATTGGGTTATTATTCGTAGCTTTTGCAATATCAGAAGCATTAATTGCAAAACCATCCATTGCCGAATTATTAAATGGTGGCACAAAAACTTTACTTTTTATATTTTCACCGGCTATAAAATTTAGCGATTTTACTATTGGCAATTTAATTAATTTTTGCCTCTCATTTTGCGAAATAATTTTTAGCGCTTCCTCATAGGCAATCATTTTCTTCCCCATTTTTTGCCTCATTATGCAAATTTTTATCGCCCCTTATATGTGCCAAAGCGTGGGGAAGAATAGGTTTTAATATTTCTATTCCATCTTTTACGGCGCCAGAGCTGCCGGGTAGGCAAATTATAAGGGAATTGCCAATAATTGCGGCCATAGAACGGCTCAACCATGAATTGGGAACAAAGGAGGCGCTGGAGGATCGTAATAATTCACCAATCCCATCTACCGCTATATGTTCTAATTCAGTAATGGTTTGCGGAGTAATATCGCGTTTGGCCAGACCCGTGCCCCCAGTTGTGATTATTAAATCTACTTTTTTTTTGGTTAACTCAAATATTTTTTCCTTTAGAAGATTTTTTTCATCTGGCAAAATAGAATAATCTATTATTTTAGCGCCCAGGAAATGTAAATTTTCATTTAATATTTTGCCAGATTTATCTTCATATTGTTTATTATAAGCCCTATCGCTTAATGTAATTATGGCGCTTTTTATCCCTTTAAGGGGCTGTTTTGGTTTAGAAGGTAAGAATTGCTGTAATTTTTTGGGAATGCCATCTGGATGAACCCAAAGCCCTTTTTTGCCTCCCTCCTTTATTAAAAGGCGGATATTCTTAATGGTTAATGCAGGTTCAACCGGTTTGGTTAAGTCGTAAATGGTTAAAAGGGCAGCATTTACGGCCGCTAGAGCCTCCATTTCTACGCCGGTTTTGGCAGTTGTAGCAACGATTGAGTAGGCAAAAATAGAATTTATGTCTTTATCTAATTCAAGAAAAACAGCTATATGATCCAATAAAAGCGGATGGCAAAGAGGAATTTGCTGCCAGGCATTTTTTGCGCCCTGAACGCCGGCAATTTCAGCTAAATTTAATATATCTCCCTTTGGCAAAGTTTTCTCATTTATATGTTTGAAGCCAATTTTACCAACCTCAATTTGCCCCATTGCAATAGCGCGCCGAAAAGAAGGGCTTTTACGCGTAATATCGGCCATGTGATATTTGCTTTGGGTAAAAAAATCTTTCATATTTTGTTTCATTTATCCACCAATTGAAGCAAGATGGGGGGTAATTCCACTATCGCCAAAGGCTAAAAAGTGGGACGAACATTTGAAGGCTAATTGCGAACAAATTAGCTTGGATAATTGCTCTTTTTGTTCATCATCTTGCAATAAGTGACGTAAAGCAATGCCCTTTTTACCGAATAGGCACAAATGTAAATCACCCTTTGCGCTTACGCGCAAACGGTTACAGCTTTTACAAAAATCTTTTCCATAGGGCGCTATTATTCCTATGGAGCCTTTATAATCTGCATGGATAAATTCCTGTGCAGGCCCTGCATTAAATGGGCGTTTTTTTATTATCCAATTTGTTGCAATTAGCTGCTCTTTTATTTCTCTAGAAGAAATGTGAAATTTCTTAAAATAGGCCAAATTTTCGCCCGTTTGCATTAATTCAATAAAGCGAATAGTAACTGGTTTTTCTTTGGCAAGTGCGAGAAAATCGGTAAATTCACCATCATTTATGTTTTGTAACAGAACCACATTTATTTTTACTCTGTTAAAGCCGGCTTTAATTGCTTTTTCAACCCCTAATAGCACTTCTTTAAGTCGGTTATGGCCGGTAATAGCAAAGAAACGCTGCTCATTAAGACTATCAATACTAATATTTATATTAGTTATGCCAGCCCTTCGCCATTTTTCAGCATTTTGCGCCAATTTATAACCATTAGTGGTAAGAGCCAAAGTTTTAATCGCGGGATTATTAGCAATCATTTTAACAATGGCAATAAAATCTTTTCTTAAAGTTGGTTCCCCCCCGCTAAGGCGGACTTTATTTACTCCTAATTTTGTAAAGACATCAATTAATCGTCTTATTTCGTTTAGAGATAGGGGAGAAATTTTATTACATTTTTTATAGCCATCCGGCAGGCAATAATCGCAGCTAAAATTACATATATCGGTAATGGATAATCTTAGATAGGGGAAGTTTCTTCCAAATCTATCGCTTAATGAAATTGTAGAATTGCTACTACTTGCGCTAATATCAGCTCTTGTCTCAACGCCAATATTCCCTTGTGCTCCAGCCTTATTCTGCCCCTTAAGCCCTAAAGCACACCCACCCCCATGCCCCTTAATATTTTGGCTATTAGAATCTATATATTTCACAATCAACTCCTTTCCAAACACGGGAGATTGCGGCGTTTCCGCTAAAGGCTAGCCCCTAAAGAGTAGCCCCCAAAGGGCGGCTCTCAAAGGGTAGTTTCCAAAAGACAGCCCCAAAGGGTGACCCCCTTCGCAACCCCGGCCCAAAATCCATATTTTTCATTAGTGAAAAACTTAGGATAGAGGGCTTTAGAGTAACTTTACTACATCATAGCGAAGCATTTTTAGAATTGATATAGATCAAGCAGAAATATTTAACCTAATAATTTTCCATATGGGAAGAGAAATATATCCACTTGACTTAAATTTAATTCCAACATAAAACCCGCACACCTATTATTCGTATATTTATTTACGAAATGTGGGCGCACCCGAGGTTTTTTACAAACCTGTCGGTTTTAGCATTGCTAAAACAGAGGAGGGCGTGGATTTCTTTTGACTAATATGAAAGGATACGCGATGTCGAAGCGTCATTCACAAAAATATAAAATTGATCGCCGTTTGGGCGAAAATATTTGGGGACGTCCTAAATCTCCGGTAAATATCAGACCTTATGGACCAGGTCAGCATGGACAGCATAGAAAAGCTAAATTGTCTGATTTTGGTTTGCAATTGCGCGCTAAGCAAAAATTAAAAGGATATTATGGCAATATAACAGAAAAATCCTTTAAACGGCTTTATAATGAGGCTGTGCGCATTAAGGGGGATACTGGTGAAAATCTGATCGGGCTGTTGGAAAGCCGTCTTGATGCGGTTGTTTATCGGGCAAAATTTGTTGCAACAGTTTTTGCCGCGAGGCAATTTATTAATCACGGGCATATTTTAGTTAATGGCAAAAGGGTGAATATACCCTCCTACAGGTTAAAGGCTGGAGATATAGTTGAAATTAGGGAAAAGTCAAAACAATTGGCACTTGTTTTGGAAGCAATAGGGTTGCCAGAGCGTGATGTGCCTGAATATATTGAAGTAGATCACAATAAAATGACTGCAAAATATATCAGAGTGCCAAACTTATCTGACGTGCCTTATCCGGTGCAAATGGAACCAAATTTGGTGGTAGAATTTTATTCTCGCTAATCTCTGCTATGTTGTAGCTGGAGCCATATTATTCTGCCTTGCTGATTTTGGCTAGTCGCCCGGGAAGGATTTTGTCGTTCAGAAGTCGGAAGTCGGGGGGCGGAAGGCAGAAACATATAGCAGGACAGGACACAGGACAGTTTCAATTTGTAGAGGATGGTGAAAAGGGCGGTGCCAACTCTTCCACAGCCTTTGCTGTTACACTCGCATTTATGTGTGACTTTCCTGCAATTTTGTTAGATAAAGCGGGAGGAATATATGGGATAAATCCGCTACCGCCGTTTGGCATTTGCTTAATGGCTACCATTCATGTTCTCAAATATGGTAGATAATCTATTAGGAGTTTGGCGTTAACCCCTCAATTGCTATAAAGGGCGCTCACTTTGCTATTCATGCCAAATCGTCGCCGGGCAGGCCTTATAATGGGCATAGGCTGAACACGGTTATTCCTGAGATAGAAGCCTTATTGGTGCAACTTTTCGTGCTTTGTTAGACTTTGTTATATTCCGCTTGGCTCAGTTGCACAATGACGCGAAATGTTCCTCATGTGCCCCGACAGCAAAGGCGAGAAAACACGCAAACAATCCAACCTAATCAAGAAATGTAGTAACTATTTGGATGAAAGATAGAAAACTCATAAATTCCCATTGTGCGCTTATTAATTAGCTGTTATTTTTTTCTCTTCCCCAAGCTTCCCACGCCAAAAGGGCTAGAGTAAATGTGGTGACAGGAATTAAAAATAGATTAATCGCCTGCCAGCCAAAAATATTTAGCAAAACCCCTGATAATATTGTAACTAATGCCATTATGCCGAAAACAAGCTGCTCATTTAAGGCTTGTACTCGCGCCGCATCTTGAGGTTTATAACCTTCTGCCAACAGCGCGGTTGAGCCAATAAAGCCAAAATTCCAGCCAATTCCTAGTAAAATCATCGCTAATCCAAAATGGGCAGAGCTCATACCGCTTATAGCAATAAACAAGCAGGCCAAAATTAATATAAGACCAAGAGCAATAACTATACGTGAGCCAAATTTACTAATAATCATCGCTGTAACTAGACTTGGGGCAAACATAGATATAATATGCCATTGAATGGCACTTATCGCCATTTCTTTTGAGTGTCCTGCCATACCAACCATTGCTAATGGCGCTGCAACCATAATAAATTTCATTATACCATAGCTAACCACGCCTGTAATGATTGGCACAAAAATACTAGGCGAGCGTGCTATTTCAACCAATGATGTTTCGCTCTTTATCTCCTGTTTTGCTTCAGCCTTTGGTAGTTTGGTTTGGGCAAGAATATAAATTCCGAATAGAGCTAAAGCGGAAAGCGCTATAAATGAACCAGCAAATTCTGCCCCCTCAAACCAGTTTCGTCCCCATTTTGCGAGTGCAGGGCCGATAAAACCGGCAAATAGCCCGCCAAGCAAAACCCAAGAAATAGCATTGCCCTTTCTTTCTTCTGGCACACTATCGGCGGCGGCAAAACGATATTGCTGTCCAAAGGCGGTTGATGCTCCTGCCAATGCAAGCGCCATAGAGAAAATTATAAATGAACCAATAAAAATGCCAATCGCCGCTATTATAGCAGAAAGAACAGCAAGCATGGCGCCAAAAATAAATGCTTTTGTCCTACCTAACCTGTGTGAGAGTAAGGCGGCGCTGCCAGAGGTAAATGCTAACCCCAAAACCATAAAACTAATTGGCAAAGTTGCCAAAGATGGATTTGGAGCAAGGCTTATGCCAACCAAAGCACCAACCGACATAATTAATGCTTGTTGAGAACCTATTATTGCCTGAGAAGCGCTGAGTAAACCAATATTTTTATTTTCAACGGATAGTTTATTTTTGTTCTCGGTAGATATTTTAGTTGTCATTAATCTAACCTTCTTTGCGGTTGGTTTTTGCTATTTTATCTAATACTGCATTAACCATTGATGTGGCTTCAATATCAAGAAATAATTTTGCTATATCCACATATTCGCTAATTATCACAGCAACAGGTATAGTTGGCTGAAATAAAATTTCAAATGTGGCGCTCCTTAAAATCGCTAATAAGGTTGCGTCTAAACGCGTAATAGTCCAATTCTCATTCAGAGCCATATTAATTTGTGGATCAATTTCTAATTGTGATTTTGTAACCCCCCTGACAATCTGACATAAATAATCGTGATCTAAAGGTAAAATTTCAGTTTTCTCACATTCATTATCCAATTTTACGGAAGTGAAATCTTTTAGGGTTTTTTCTAAGCTAATTTGCCCAATATCCATTTGATAAAGCGCTTGAATTGACCCCAAACGCGCCATAGTTCGCTGATTTATTTTTGTTTCTTGAGGTGCTTCTTGCATCAAATAATCCAAATTTAGTCTTTTTTATCCCCGTCTAATTGTTCAAGAAATGTCCTAAAATCATCGGCGGCAGAAAAGTTTTTATATACTGATGCAAAACGAACAAAGGCAACATCATCCAGATTACGTAACCCTTCCATCACAAATTGACCTATTTTTTCTGAACTAACTTCAATTTCTCCAGAACTTTCTAATTGCCTTACCACTCCAGAAATCATACGTTCGGCTCTTTCCGGATCAACTTCCCTTTTTCTTAAGGCAGTAGCAACAGAGCGTGATAATTTGTCCCTATCAAAGGGCACTTTTTTGCCCGATCTTTTGATAACTATTAAATCACGCAATTGCACTCGTTCAAAAGTTGTAAATCTACCCCCGCAGCCATTACAGACCCGGCGGCGGCGAATAGCAGAACTATCTTCAGTTGGCCGACTATCTTTGACCTGCGTATCATCAAGTGAGCAATAGGGACAACGCATTTATTTTCTCCCTTATGGGTAAATTGGAAATTTAGCCGTCAGCTCTAATATTTTATTTTTTACTTCATTTTCTACTTTCATGTTATTCTCTTCACCGTTTTTTGCTAGCCCATCTAGCACTTCAAGCATTAATTCGCCCACTTTGATAAATTCTTTTTCCTTAAAACCGCGTGTGGTTGCAGCTGGAGTGCCAACACGAATACCAGAAGTAATTGCTGGTTTTTGTGGATCTTTTGGAACGGCATTTTTATTACAGGTAATAAAGGCGCGTCCAAGAGAATGTTCAGCCGCTTTTCCTGTTACATTTTTAGGGCGTAAATCAACTAGTAAAAGATGATTATCGGTGCCTCCGGTGACAATATCTGCTCCTCCTTCCTTTAATGTTTTAGCCAGAATTTTTGCATTTAATACGCATTGTTTAGCG
Organism: Hyphomicrobiales bacterium; assembly: GCA_015490455.1. GTDB lineage: Bacteria > Pseudomonadota > Alphaproteobacteria > Rhizobiales > Devosiaceae > S141-66. The sequence continues at coordinate 10,607 of WFXU01000076.1, read as the reverse complement.
TAATTGGCAAATTCTGGGCTAAGCGCTTCCTTAAATGCGACCGCCTTTGCCGCAATAATATGCATTAGCGGACCGCCTTGAATTCCAGGGAAAATAGCTGAATTTATTTTTTTGCCAATGGTTTCGTCATTGGTGAGAATCATACCACCGCGCGGGCCTCTTAATGTCTTATGTGTGGTGGTGGTTACCACATCGGCATATTCTATTGGGCTTGGATAAATGCCAGCTGCGACAAGCCCGGCAATATGAGCCATATCAACCATTAAATAAGCACCAATCTCATCAGCTATGGAGCGAAATTCAGCCCAGTTAAGCACTCGTGAATAGGCTGAGAAGCCGGCAATAATTAATTTTGGCCTATGTTTAAGTGCTAAAGAGCGAAGTTGCTCCATATCAATAAAAGCGTCTTCTTTAACCCCATATTGAATAGCATTAAACCATTTGCCAGATTGATTGGGCTTAGCTCCGTGCGTTAAATGGCCGCCAGCGTCAAGGCTCATTCCTAAAATAGTATCGCCCGGTTTAATAAGTGCTTGAAAAACACCCTGATTTGCCTGGCTGCCAGAATTTGGTTGCACATTTACATATTTACATTTGAACAATTCTTTGGCGCGGGAAATTGCCAATTCTTCAACAATATCAACATATTGGCAGCCACCATAATAACGCTTATGCGGATAGCCTTCAGCATATTTATTGGTAAGAACCGACCCTTGCGCCTCTAATACCGCCTTTGATACTATATTTTCAGATGCAATAAGCTCTATTTCATTTTGCTGGCGGTTAAGCTCCTGTTTAATCGCCGCTGCAACTTCTTCATCTATTATTGATAAATCACTATTGAAAAAATTATATATGGCCGCCTCACTCATAATAATACCTATTGTTTGAATATTGATGAGTTGCGCTTAACATAAGGTACAGATGATTCCAACCAAATATGCCATTTGGCTATTAGTTTGTTTAATATAGCACAATATCAATAAAATAGCTGCCTGATTTGGATAAGGCTCTAGCATATATTCATGCTAGTAAAACCAGCTCTGGTTTAGCTATTATCTTCTATATCGGCTAAACCAGGATCTGTTGGATATTGATAAGAACCAAAGCGTAACACCAAAACCGCAAAAGTCAGTAATAAGATGCCGGCTGCTATCATCATTATATAAATAGCATCATATTTATCATGATAATTTGCAATAGAGATAAGTTCGCGTGTAAGGGCGGTAATGGCAACATAGACCAGAAAGCGAACTGGCATTCTATTGGTCTTAAAATAAATTGAAACCATAGCGCCAATTTCAAGATATATGAATAATAATAATAGGTCTTCCACGCTGGCAGCGCCTTTTTGCGCAATATGTAAAAATGCTGCGATAAAAGCCCAAATTGTTGCGGCTGCAATTATAAAGAGAGCAGATTTATGGAAAATATTTACAATTAAATTACCAAAATCATCAGAGACAAGATTAAAATTGGCATTAAATTGTCTGATGATTCTATTTGATTTTTTCCTGTTTGGCATAATTATCTAATCGTCCCAATTTATAGATATAGCCTGATATGCTAGACTTATTTTTTAACTATCACGCATATTTAGAGCCAGCCAAATATACAAAACGAACTGACACACCAACTCATTTTCAAATAAAACGAACAAGCTAATATGTTAGCAGCAAACTAATTGGAAAACCCGGTGCGCCAGTAAACCAGCTCAGCCTACCATGCTAAATCCCCCCAACAATATAGTCCAAAAGCCCCCTCAATACAAAACTAGCCAGAAAAAATAATATGTCAATATATTCATTCCATTTTTGGAATATTTTATTAATTTTAGCAAATAAATCTAACTTCTATGCACGATAGACACAAAATGAATGATTTTAAGTTCCAATTTTTTCAATATCAAACGGGGTTGTTTGATATATTTCATTTATCCAGTTTTGAAAAAATAAATAGCCAGTTGCGCGCCAAATATTAAGGGGCTGTTTATTAAAATCATCATCTGGAAAATAATTTTTTGGTAGGCTTGGATTAAGCCCTGCTTCTAAATCGCGGACATATTCATTTGCCAAAGTCAAATTGTCATATTCAAAATGATTTAGCATATAAAGGGCACGATATTTTTTATCTTCTAACATGCAAATGCCTACCTCATCACTATCTATTAAAATTTCTAATGATCCATCTTTGGGTAGACTATCTCTATCAATATCATTATAGCGGGAAACAGGAAGGGCAAAATCATCAGAAAAACCGCGCAAAAATGGGGATAGGGGATTGGTAAGTTGATGACGAAAAACTCCAAATGCTTTTTCTTTTCTTCTTTTACGCTTTACGCCATGAAAATGATAAAGAGCGGCCTGCACCGCCCAACAAATAAATAGGGGGCCATGCACATTGGTTTGTGTCCAATTCATTATTTCAACCATTTCTGGCCAATAGCGCACTTCTTCAAATGGCAAATGGGCAATGGGTGCTCCGGTTACGATAAAACCATCAAATTTTTTTTCTCTGACTTCCTCCCATTTACTGTAAAATTCCAGTAAATATTCTTCTGGTGTATTGCGCGATTTATGATCACTTATACGCACTAATGTTAAGTCAATTTGCAAAGGGGTTGCGGCAATAAGGCGGGCAAATTGTGTTTCGGTGCGCTGCTTATTTGGCATTAAATTTAATAGGCCAATTTTTAGCGGGCGTATATCCTGCCTGATGGCGCGCGAGGAGTCCATAACGTCAACATTTTCCGCCTCAAGAATTTTTCTAGCCGGTAAATTATCTGGAATACGAATTGGCATTATTAGCTCTTTTCAATTTGTCTTTGCTATATAATGAAAATTAATTATTACGCTTTTTGATCGCCTTTACCATAAGGTCGTTAAAATCTTTTTCATCACGAATTGTTGCTACATCTTGTGCACCGATAATATAGCCATATTTTTGTGCCAATCTTTTATAGCGGGGTAGCCTATCATATAAAAGAGCCTCAAAGCCCCAACTGGCAAAGTCTTTAGGGTCCACGTCAAGATCATTCTTAATTGAGTGTAGCTCTTTATATTGCTGCCATTTTTTTTGTAAAAATTCCGGCCGATAATACATTGGCTTTGGAGCATTTTTGAACCTCTCAATTAGTTTCCTTATATCCTCATCACTTCCCTCAATATAGAGTAGGGCGGTATTTTCTGTTAGTATTTTAATAATTTCGTCATTGGGATTTTCAAGATCTATTACCTCAATAAGGGAGCCTCCAGTATCATTAATAAATTTCTTATAATTATAAAGATTTCTGGCGCGTTCTATAAAATAGGCCGTATCTTTTAATGCGTAAATTTCTGCAACTCTATGTTGCTCCTGCCTTAATTTATATTCTTTTAGGGGTAATCCGCCTTTTTTCGGATCGCCCGGAGTGCCAAGATAGGTTGATAAAGGTTCAAGATTATCAAAAGTTATATTTGAGCAAATATAGATGGAATCCGAAGTCAATAGGTCGCGTAAAAATGGCACCTTCATTGCCTCGCGCTTAAAATTGTCAACAATATATTCGCCCATATGTCGGGTGCCAATACGATAATCAATAGAATAGTGAAACCAATTATCTTTACGCAAAATTGCCGATAGGTGAGTTTTGCCAACACCGGACATGCCAAAGACAGTTATTGCACATTGCTCAGAATTTTTATATTGCTCTATATTATCAAAAAACATTATCCACTCAATATCTTATCAAGTTGTTTTCGATTTATCAGAGCTAAAATCAACTTACAAGGCTTGTAATTTAAGAGGGGAGGAATAATTTGCCATAAGGGGGCAAATGATTCCTATTATTTCTTCTAAAAAATTATAATATTTCTATAAATATCTAATTATAACAATATATTAGCAGTTTGGCATTGCTTTTGCATGGGAAGAAGCGATTATGAAAAAAGGCGATTAGGCGCACAATTGTGTTAAATGTAAGGAGAGTAAAATGGGAATTTATGGTGCATTAGCAACAGCTGTAACCGGTCTTAGAGCGCAGTCTTTTGCGCTGGAAAATATTTCAGGCAATATCGCAAATTCTCAAACAGCGGGATATAAGCGAATTGAAACAAGTTTCGTAGATCTAATTCCGGACGCACCGCTAAAACAGCAAACTCCAGGAACGGTTATAGGGCAGTCACGCGGAACGGTAAATGATGCTGGCGATGTGGTTTCATCAGCAAATGATACATTTATGGCGATAAATGGATCTGGTTTTTTTGTAGTTGAGGAGCAGATTGGGCAGAATGATGGTAAGGCCATATTTTCCGGCGCCAGCTATTACACTAGGCGTGGTGATTTTGATATAAATAAAGAGGGATATTTGGTTAATGGTGCTGGCTATTTTCTTAAAGGTCTATCTATTGACAGGGAAACAGGAAATGTTTCTGGCTCGGTACCTGAAGTTATTCAATTATCAAACGCTTTTCTGCCTGCGCAGCGAACCACGCGCCTGGACTATCAATTAAATTTACCGCAATTGCCCAAAAATGCCGGCTATGATATTAATATTCCTAATAGTGAAATAATGGATGCAGCCGATTATATTGCAACCCCACCCGATATTACTGCCAGTGTAAGCGGGGCAGCGCTCACCGGAACGGATAATGCCGCAACCGTTATGCAGGCTGGTGAAAGCTTAACTCTGACTGTTGGCGGAGTTGATGTTATATTTGATTTTTATGATGGAAATGCGGGTGCCTATTCCGGATCAAATATCGGCATAGATGTGCAAACGGCAACCCCCGTTGATATTAATAGCGCTCTGGCCAATATGCAGACGGCTTTGAATGCGTCCGGTGTGAGCGGAACTGGTGATGCGACTATTGGTATTAATGGCAGCGGTAATATTGAAATTACTCTTGGTACCGATACAGTTACCTCATTTAGTGTAGCAGATGGCACAACTGGGCTCGGTTTGCCATCGGGTGTAAATAATCCAGTTGATAGTTCATTGGCTTACAGGGTGCCGACCATTGAGGCACAACAAAATTCTAATTTTTTAGCAGATTCAATAGCGGGTGGGGCGATAACAGTTTATGCACCAAATGGCTCTCCCGTTAATGTGCAGATAAGATGGGCTAAAATAGATAAAACGACGATGGGCGGGGTTGATCGCTGGAATATGTTCTATATGGCAAATAGTGAGGCAACTGGTTCACAAACTATGTGGATTAACGCCGGGCAGGATTATGATTTTAACAGTTCCGGCTCTATGTCACCGGCTATTGCTAGCATTACATTGAATAATTTAACGGTTAATGGGGTAAATGTTGGTGACCTAGTAATACAGCACAATGCAGCCGGTGTTACCCAGTTCGCCGATCAGGGTGGAACAGCCCAAGTTACGGCAATGGCGCAAAATGGTTATCCAGCCGGAGAATTTATTTCAGTTACGATCAATGAAGCAGGACGGGTTGTTGCTTCCTATACAAATGGACAGCAAGTTGAGGTAGCTGAAGTTGTGCTAGCCAATTTTAACTCACCTAATTCAATGAAGCGTCTTGATGGTGGTCTTTTTGCTGCTACATCTGAATCAGGAGAGGCGATTTTAGATGGTGGAAATGGTATATTAGGAGGGGCGTTAGAATCTTCTAATACCGATATTTCGGAGGAATTTACAAAATTAATTGTTACTCAGCAAGCCTATAGCGCCGGAACGCGGATTGTTTCAACTGCCGATGAGATGCTCAAAGAGGCTCTCAATATGGTTCGGTAATTTTTAGCGTTGAGTAGCTCTGCTAATTATTGAGTATTTAGGAGCCAAAAATGGGTCTAAGCATATCATTATCTAATGCTTTATCCGGCATGAACAGCACCCAAAAGGGGCTGGAAATATTATCAAATAATGTTTCTAATGCCGGAACACCCGGCTATCACCGTCAGACTTTGGGGTTGATAGATAAAAATACTATTCAAAGCAGTTTTGTAAATAGTGCGGGAGTTAAAAGGGCTTTTATTGCTTCTTTGCAAAAACAATATTCCGTAACTATTAGTTCGCTTGGATATTCAGATTTACGCGCTACTTATTTAGCGCAAATTGAACAATTGCTTGGTAAGCCAGGTGATGTAGCAGCACTTAGCACTGTTTATCAGAATTTTGAAAATTCTTTACAGACTCTTGTTACTAGTCCCGATGATTATGCAACAAGGGCAAATGTAGTTTCCAATGCGCAAAATCTGGTTGAGACATTAAATAGATTGACCAAAGAAATTCAGACATTACGCACAGATAGTGAAACGCAATTAGCCGATAATGTTAATAATCTTAATAAAATGCTTTCATCACTAGCGGATATTAACAATAAATTGCGCGATTTTAGCGTACAGGATAGTGCGCGTTTAGCATTACTTGATGAAAGAGACAGGCTGGTTGCTGATATTTCTGAGCTAGTTGATGTGCGTGTTGAATATAGGTCTAATGATAGTGTTGCGCTTATGACCAATGCTGGCTTGGGTTTGTTAGATAATGGGGCAACTATATTTGAATTTACCAGCGCTGGAATATTAAATGCTAATTCACAATTTTCGGTTGACAAGAACAAAAATAAGGTGGGCACCTTAATAGCTACCACCCCTTCTGGCTATCAGATAAATGTCATTGAACAAAATATGATAAGTTCTGGGCGGATTGGGGCATTAATTGAAATGCGTGATATTTCGCTGGTTGAGTTGCAGGGGCAGTTAGATGATATTGCCGCGTCAATTTCACAAGCTCTATCAACAATTACTATCGAAGGAAACACCATTAGTGGTCCCCCTGATGGCTTTTCCGCCGATTTAGCAAATATGCAAAGTGGTAATGAATTTACCTTTAGCTATTCCGTTAATTCGCAGGAACAAAATGTCCGTATAATTAGGGTTGATGATAATAGCAAATTACCTTTGGATTATGTGGACCCAAATGGAAAACGCGTGATTGGTCTGGATTTTAGTAGCGGAATTGGGGCAGTAGTTAGCGCGCTTAATAGCACTTTAGGGCCGGCTATTACATTTTCAAATCCTTCAGGATCAATCATAGAAATAGTTGATGATGGTTTGGCAGGAACTTCAGATGTTAATTCATTGAGCGTAAAAATTAACAGTAATGCAACACAGGGTTCAGGCTTGGCTCTATCTTTATTTGTAGATCAGGGAAATTCCAGTTTTACAAATTCACTTGATGGAGAAGAACAGATTATTGGTTATGCCGGAAGAATTTCTGTAAATAGTGAAATATTAGCTGATAATGAATTATTGGTAAAATATGATAGTTCCACTTCGCTTGGCGATACGGCAAGAGCAGAATTTTTGCTTAATTCACTAGAAAATATGAGTTTTCTCTCAACCAAGACAAGTTCGGCTAATAATGGCACATTCAGGCTAAATGGGACTGCCGGTGAAATGATAACGCAAATGATGAGCTATCAGGGCTCAAATATCTCTGCTGCCTATTCAACCAATCAGACAAATCAGCTTTCAATGGATGCTGTAAATTTACGTATTAAAGACGAATATGGTGTTAATATTGATGAAGAAATGGCGCGTTTGATGGAATTACAAAACGCCTATGCAGCCAGCGCGCGTATTGTATCAGTTGTGCAAGAACTGCTTGATAGTTTAATGCGGATTTAGGAGTGAGTTATGATTATTGAGAAATCTTTTTTTCCGCTAACTACTAGCGCAAATTCAATTACCAATATGCAAAAACGCATGGAGAATTTGCAAATTCAACTTGCAAGCGGAAAAAAGGTAAATTCGCTTTCTGATTTAGGAAATGACAGAACAATTAATATGACTATTCGGGCGCGACAGGCCAGAATAGATGCATTTCAGTCAAATATTAAAATAATTGATTTGCGATTGAATTTTTTATCTAACGCGTTAGAGCGGCTTGATGAACTGGAAGCCGAAAGCCGTGCTGCCGTCGCTTCTGGTGGCACTGGTTCGCAAAATTCTAATATGGTTACAGCTCGCGCTTTAGCTAATTCCCGTCTTGATGAGCTTATAACTTTATTAAATTCAGAAGTTAATGGGCGCTCGCTCTTTGCCGGTAGCTATAGTGATAAAAATCCTCTCGCTTCGCTAGGAGCAATTCTTGACGGGGAGGGAGGAAAAGCTGGATTTAAGACTATAGTCAGTGAAAGAAAACTCGCCGATAGCGGCGTTGATGGTAAGGGAAGGCTACAAAATTCTACTGCTCCTGCCAGGACTAATTCTAATTTTGGTGGAGCGGTTGATGGTAGTGAATTGCTAAATGATGCTGAAATTGGATTTTCCAATGGGGAAACATTTTCTCTTTCCGGTGGTGGATTTATGCCGGTAAATATTTCTTTTTCTAATAGTGGTGGCGCTGTTTCAGGACCAACACTTGATATTAGCGCGGCTACAATTGATGATTTTGTTGCGGAAATAAATGCACAAGCTGGAGCAAATATTGCTACTATTGCCAATGGCGAAATTAATATTAGGGCTGTTGATCTGGTTTCTTCAATTACGGTTGGGGGAACGGCTAATACCGGATTTAGCAATGCTAATCCGGCTCTAGATACAATCATGTTGGCAGAAGATGGTGTTCATCCCTTTGGTTTTAAGCTAAGTTCATTGTCTAGCAGTTCTGCCACTGTAAGCCTTACTCAACCTAGTGGAAGCCCGGCCTATTTGGAAGTGCAATTTGTGGGCACACCGCTTGCGGGTGAGAAAATATCTATTGGTCTTACATTGCCTGATGGAGATAGTCACATAATTGAGTTTGAAGCGGTCAATGGAGTGCCTGAAACGACAAGGCAATTTCAAATTGACGCTGATACTACCGTGATGGCAGCCAATTTTTCACAAGCTATTAGTGATGAATTATTGCGTCTTAAGTCAACTGTTCTTGAGGCTTCTTCAACCTATGCAGCAGCAGATAATTTTTTTAATGGGCAGGGTGAAGATGTTTTAAGGGTTGATGGACCGCCATTTGAAAGCGCAACTTCGCTGATTGCTGCCAATCAGAATGATACTATATTCTGGTATCAAGGGGAAGATAGCGCCAATGCTCGCCAGACAGTTAAGGGCAGGGTTGATGAATCCACAATTGTTAATTATGGGGTGCAGGCAAATGAGAGTGGATTGGTGCAATTAGTAAGATCGCTTGCTGCTTTGAGCGTTGAGGATTATCCAGATGGCGATGCTAGTAATAATGAACGTTTTGAAGCTATGGCAAGCAAACAATTAGTGCGGTTAGCAGAATCAAATAATAGTAAGCCAGGATCAATAGAATTAATAAGTTTAGAACTTGGAATTGCCAAAGCAACTTTGGGCAGCGCCAAAGAAAGACATGATAATTATCAGGTGCAGTTGGCTAATATGCTTTCCTCAATTGAAGAGGCGCCAATTGAAGAGGTTGCGATGGAATTATTATCTTTGCAAACAAGATTACAGGCAAGTTTTCAAACAATGAGCGTAGTATCACAGCTCACATTAGTAAATTACATAAAATAATATTTTGGTGCAAATAATCTAATGTAACAACAAGGAAAATTCTAATATCGATAATGTTAAGAAGCTTTAGCCCTAAGGCCTGCGGCTATTTCACGATTAATATTAATCAAAATATTCAGTTTTTCAGCGCTTGGGTTAGATATAATCTCTAAGGTTTGCTTAAAAATAAAAATACCAAGATTTGCTATATTTTCGCGTAAATTTTGCGGCAACGGATTGTCGTTATTGCTGATGGAGTTTAGAAAAACTGCCCAAAGACGTTGATTATAGGTTAAGGCGGCATGTAGATTTTGTTTTTCTTTATCCCAATTTTCCTGCACATGAACAAATTTAGCGGCGGCTTTAGATAATAATTGCGCTTCAAGGTCACGTGGTGTTGCTGTCTGTATTGCTGTTTGCTGATAGGCCTGAGCTGCTTGTTGCTGCATTTAATAATTCCGTTTCATATTCAATTAATTGTTTCGCCGTCCTTAGCGCCTTATACAAATTTTGGGTTAATATGAGGTTATTAATTTTATCAATTATTGCTACAGTTGAGGGTGCAGCTTTTAGAAAATCATTAGTTAAAGTAAAATAATGTTCGCGCAATTTACTTATATCATCGTCAAGATACATTAATTGGATAGCAAAATATATTCTCTTGGCAGGCGTGTTGGCGGTTTCTTCGGTTAAAATATCTTTTTCGCGTAAAATAGGCGCTTCTCCGTCTATAAATAATTTGGTGCGCTGGTTGGAATTTGTAATAACGCAATTTCCAATGAGCAAACGCTCACCCGCCTTCAATTCAACCTTTAACGGCATTACAATCCTTATATTTTGAGTATTATTTGACTATTAATGGATATTTGAATCTGAAGAAAATAATTTGTCAAGCCTATTGTCTACATTGTTTTAATAAAGGCGGGACAAAGTCCCGCCTTTATTGAATATATGAAGTAGGGGCGACATTGTCGCCTCCTAATAATTATCTAAATAGACGTAGAACATTTTGATCAGCCTGTGAAGCCATTGACATAGCAACTGAAGATAGCTGCTGGCGTGTTTGCAATGCAAGCATATTAGCGCCTTCTTCATTTACATCCGCCAATGTTAGGCCAGCTGCCCCCGTTTCAAGCGTATTA
>WFXU01000075.1 GCA_015490455.1 Hyphomicrobiales bacterium | reverse complement strand
CTGGTGGTTCTGGCGCAGGTGGCGGCGGGTGGAACGCTGATAATGAGTTGACTGTTGGCGATGCGGGCGGCTCTGGCGGCAGCGGCTATTGCGCCGCAAATGATAATTATTATTACACTTATTCGGAGGTTAGTTAATGGGACTGCTTAAAAAATATTGGAATGCTAACCTAAATCGTGAATGCAACTCTAATGAAAGAATGGCTGTTGATGTTGGTATTATTCTTCTGTCTAGCTTGGGGGGAGTATTGTTAATTATAGCTATTTTAGCCAGATTTAACTATCAAATACTCAAAGACTTCATAGACTTTTTTAATATTATCGCCATTATTCCGGATTTTTTTGAAAATAAAAATATTGAAAATTTCAATTTCTTAGAAAACTATAGCAATAGTTCTTATGCCCATTCCTATTATTATTTACGAATAATGGCGCAATTGGTGCTAATAATCTTTATTATCCCCACCATATTATCTTCGTTATTTTTTTCTGTTGCTAATAGCAATATGATAGGATCAACAAAAATTTGGCAGCCTTTAGGTCTTTTGGTCTTTTTGTTTATTCTTATCTATTTTAATTTTATTTCACCTAATTCTTGGGCTGCGGCTGATGGAGATTTTTCAGGACCAATACGTCCAGGCATGCTTCTTAATGAATTTTACGCCTTTGTAATTTGGGCGATTATTACCATTATTTTCATTTTACCAGCAACGATTTTGCGTGCCTTAAAAGATTACATAAAGGGGAAACATTATGAATAATCAAGAAAATATCATAGAAAACTCTAATACTGAATCACCTCAACTTGAAAATGACCCTTCCTATATTTTCAGTCAAAATTTAATCTCTGGCACTGCGCACTATTTTAACTGGGTAATAGAAACTTATACGCCAGCTGTAAAAGCAAATGCAGTTTGGCTCGTGCGAGGGACTGTTATTAACTCGGCGTTAGAAGTTCCTGAAGTTGTTGATGGTTTTCAGAATGGGGGACTAGCGGGAGGAATTGAAGAAAGTGCGGGTTTAGCCGCCAATGTTGCAGGTTTTTGGGCCGGTGCAACAGCAGCAGGCGTGCTTACATCATACCTTAATGTCGCACCAGGTCCTGGCACGGCTGCGAATGTTCTATTAAGCATAGCTGGCGGAATAACAGGTGCAATTGTCGGAGAGAAAGTTGTAGAAGACATTGTTGCCAATATTCCGGTCGTAGCAAGTAATGTTGATGTTAACTCTGCGCTTGAAATAATAGGTCAAGGCTATATGAATAGAATAGAGACTGAAATGGCTTTGGCAAACAGAATATTAGACCTACTAAATTTAGGTACTCCCGACTATCAAATTGGCTCTATTAAGCTTAACACAGAAGCATCTATAAATGGTGGTTGGCCGGATGATAATAATATTGTCAATGACGATGAAAACAGATTTGAATATTTAAGGGCGGCGTGATGTGTGAATTTATTTCTTTCATTCGGATAGATGTAATTATCCTTATCCAATGGCTAGCCGTTTATGCGCTCTATATTAAATTTGGCAAAGGGAGTCCGCCAAGTTTAAGGGCATTTATGAAACTATATAATATTTTTAATGTAGTTGAGAGGTTTAGGTTTGATAACAAACATGCTTTGTTTTTAATATATTCTTATACTTCCCTTTTAATTTTATTAGTAAATTTCGGAAAAAAAATCACGTGCTAGAAAGGAAATAACATGCCAGGAACAGGAGTGGGAATATCAGCGGAAAGTGGTAACACTTTTGGTGTAGAGGTATCTGTTGCTCTTTTAACTGATGAGAATGGGGAGAAGTATTTTTATACTTCTTATAATTTAATTGCTGGAGCCGCATTAGTTCCAGTTTCTTATTCAGGTGAACGTTTAATATTCAATGGCGATGCTATGGATTTAAATGGTTTATCCATTGGGGGTGAAGCAAATATTTTTCTTGGGGCAGGTGTAAACTTTGGAATAGATTTTTTGTGGGGAATCATTCCTTATTTTAGTGGCAACAATATTGGTAGTGCTTCATTGGAGAGTAATTTGAGTGGGTCATTAGAGATAGGATGGACGAAAGTTGAAAGAGTAGCAGATTGGATACAAAAACTTAATGATGATTTAGACAATATGGATGGTTTGCGTGGGCTTGGTGATGTTGTTCTAAATGAAGAAGAGCCAGCAAATGGTGGTTGGCCGAATGATAATGAGTTGACTGGTTCGTCTAACGATAACTCCTCCGATGATAATAATGATGATTCATCTTCTTCAAGTTCAAGCAGTTCTTCAAGTTCTTCAGGCTCTAGCAGTTCCTCTAGTTCTGGTGGTTCTAGCGCAGGTGGTGGCGGGTGGAACGCTGATAATGAGCTAACTGTTGGCGATGCTGGCGGCTCTGGCGGCAGCGGCTGGCAGAACGATAATGAATTAACTGGCGGTAATGCCGGCGGCTCTAATCCCCCACACCAAGTTGGAGATATGGGCGCTGGTGAAATGGATTTGTGGGGCGATGCTTATCTCCCAATCCTGCTTGACCTAGATGGAGACGGTATAGAAATCTCAATGCGTGGCTATAATAATATCACTATAGATTATGATAATGATGGCTTTAGTGAACAATCTGCTTGGGTTGGGGCTGATGATGGGTTGTTGGTTATAGATCTTAATGGTGATGGTAAGATAACCGAAACTCGTGAGGTTGCCTTTAGCGAATGGTCAGATAGCGCAAGGACGGATTTGGAAGGTCTGCGTGATGCTTTTGATAGTAATGGAGACCTTATATTTGATGAAAATGATGCTCGTTGGGGTGAGTTTAGAGTTTGGAAAGATGCTAATTCCAACGCTATTGTTGATGATGGTGAAATGATGAGTTTGGCAGAAGCGGGCTTTGCTTCAATCGCCCTGCCGGATTATGATAAGACTTATGAAAACGCCCAAGTTCTACCCGACGGCACGGTGATATTTGATTATCTATATTATACCAAAACTGATGGCACAGTTGCTGCTGCGGCAGATGTTGGCTTAAGCGTAAAAACCGATGGCACAAGATATGT
>WFXU01000074.1 GCA_015490455.1 Hyphomicrobiales bacterium | reverse complement strand
CATGACTTTGCACGCTTGTGATATGTTGCCAAGCTGCTTGGCAAGCTCTAATAGACCTAACTTCGGTTTAATGATCTTTTCTTAATAAGAGTTCATTTCTAATATCCTTTCTCATACAATTGCAATTTATAAAAAATGTCAGACAAATCTCAACTAATACAATTTTTTTAGGGTAATTCAGTCAGGGTGACGGTGATGTTGATCGGGTTGCTGACGTCCAGATTGAAGAAATCAGAATCATCCGCAAACAGGTAGGAACGCGGATTCAGAGCCAATTCAATCGCATCCAGCACCGCTGTCTTTGTTGAATCCCCGCGCCAATCAGGCAGTTAAGCCCGGAACCGGGCGACCACTGCAACGATTTGATTCCTCTGAAATTCTCGACTTCAACCAGCGCGATGTGCATGAGGTAATATCCCCGTATTTCCCGACAATCCAGACGTCGTTCATAAATATAGTTGATTCGGCTTTTGCCGCCAATCTTGCCAGCTGTAACTAATGAACATTGACCCTGCCCCAACTTAGAGCATCTTAAGCGTAGAGTCTTAGGTGATAAATGCCCGCTAAGTCTGTTTGATTGGTTCCGATGTAATTTGATTTTATGCTATTTCCTGCGTGCCAAAACCTACTGGCATGCGGGGATTTTTTGCTTTAATAGTATTTTGATAGGATTTTATCGATTCATTTAATGGCTGGCGCGGTAAAATAGGCTCATTAAATAATTTTTGCTGGTCAACAATAATATGCGTCATTAAAGAAGCGGGGAATTTAACATGATTAATTCTTCTATCACCCTTACGCCTATCTATTATTTGTTCGGAATTTACTCTTATTAAATTTGCCATTATAGCTAATTTACACCTTCCACTTAATTCCAACTTCTACTGCTTGTGACGCTATAGATAATAGCACAAATTGGGGGAAATGTTAACTTTTTATTAAGTTTTGCTTAACGCAAATGGTAAACTTAATTAAAAATTATCTTTAGCTTTTCTAAGAGCGGCAAAAACTTTTGTTGGACTGGCATTTTCCATACCCATATTGGCTTTAATTATCGGATCATCGGCACGCAAAAAGGGATTAAGCGCTTTTTCTTCACCCAAATTTGTTGGGATTGTAAATTTGCCAGCCGCTAATTGGTTTCTAATTTGTTGCTCGCGTTTTTTTAATTTTTCATTATGCGGATCAACTGACAGGGCAAATTGAGCATTAGCCAGACTATATTCGTGCCCACAATAGACCAATATATTATCGGGTAATTCTCTTAGGGCTGCTAAATCGCGCCACATAATTTCTGCCGTTCCTTCAAACATACGCCCGCAACCAAGAGAAAAGAGCGCATCACCCGTAAATAAAAGCCCCTCTTTCTCATTATAATAGCCAATATGTCCATTTGTATGTCCGCGCAAATTTATGACATAAAATTCATGGCCAGCAAAATTTATTTTTTCACCAGCGCTGACCTTTCTGTCAGAAAGGGGAATTTTATCCCCTTCAGCCAAAGAACTTGTTACTTTAACGTTGAATTTTTTCTTTAAGCTGGCAATAGCATCGGTGTGATCTAAATGGTGATGAGTGATAAAAATATCGGTTAATTCCCAGCCGGTTCGCTTTAGAGCAGCCAAAATTGCTTTCTCATCTCCGGCGTCAATGAGAGCGCTTGCCCCGCTTTCCTCATCATGCAGCAAATAGCCAAAATTATCTTTATAGGCTAAAAAAATTTCAATCTTTATGCTCATTTTTTGTTTGTTAATTATATTATATAAGGTTAACTTGCCAAAATTAGGCTAGACTATTTTTAAGATAACACAAGTCAAAATTATGAGCGCCAATATAAAGCAATTAGAAGAATTTTATAATTCACCTTTAGGGAGAATAGTAAAAGAATTATTGCTTGAGCGCATAAGAAATTTAACCAAAAATCTTGATAATAAGAGGGTATTGGGGCTTGGATTTGCCATTCCCTATTTGCGCTTTGCTATTTATGAGGCAAAATTGGTTATTAATATTATGCCTGCAAGAATTGGGGCTGTCGCCTGGCCAGAGGAGGGTGACAATATAAGTGTTCTTGCCGATCCGCTGGAAATGCCGCTTCCTGATTCTTCCATTGATGTTATAATTGGCGTGCATGCTTTTGAACATGTTGCAGATTGTGAAGAATTAATGCATGAATTATGGCGAATAGGGGCGCCAAATGCCGAATTAATCATTATTGTGCCTCGCAGAAGCGGGCTTTGGGCACAAAGCGATAAGACCCCTTTTGGCAGCGGGCATCCATTTTCAAAACATCAATTGGAGCAATTATTGAAAAAATTTTCTTTTGAGCCGATTGAGTGGAATTATGAGCTTTTTTTCCCACCCAGCCAATCTCGTTTTATTCTTAGATCAAGAAAAATTTTTGCAAAAATTTTACCTCTTTTTGGCGCAAGCTTTGCCGGTGCTATGTGTGTAAGAGCAAAGAAACAGCTTTATCCGGCCATTGCCAAACGGCAAAAATCAAGGAGATTAGTGCGTTCACCAATATTAAAGCCGCAAACCGCAAAAATAAAGGCAAGGATAATAAAGCAATAATATTATAATTTAATTTGCGCTTTTTTTATAATGGTGCAAAATAGTTTGGTTTAATAAATATATGTTTGAGCAAAATATGAATAAACGCCCAACTCCAAAAAATAGTATTTTACAAATAGAAAATTATGTTCCTGGTCGCAAAAAAGCAGGAAAGGGCATAAGAAGCATAAAACTTTCGGCTAATGAAAGCCCGATTGGGGTTAGTAAAAAAGCTGTTAAGGCTTATAAAAAAATGGCAAATAATCTTGCTTCTTACCCCGATGGTTCGGCGAAAAAATTGCGAAAAATTTTGGCAAAAATAAATAATATTGAGACAGATAATATTGTGATTGGCGCTGGCTCTGACGAATTATTACATCTTTTAGCACAAATTTACCTAACGGAAAAAGATCAAGCCATAATGAATGAATTTGGCTTTTTACTCTATCCAATAATTACAAAGGGAATAGGGGCAGAGATAAAATTTGCCAAAGCCAAAGATTATCGTGCAAATATTGACAATATTTTAGCACAGGTAAATGAGAGAACAAAAATAATATTTTTAGATAATCCAAATAATCCGAGTGGGACATATCTTAATAAGGAAGAATTAGAGCGTCTGCATGCGGGATTACGGCCTGATATTTTATTAATAATTGATAGTGCCTATGCCGAATATGTCAGTGCGAAAGATTATGAAGCGGGTATTGAATTGGTAAGAAAAAGTGAAAATGTGGTAATGGTGAGAACTTTTTCTAAAATTGGTCTGGCGGCCCTAAGGTTGGGCTGGCTTTATGCTCCCTCGCATATTGTTGAAGTGCTTAATAAATTTCGCACTCCGTTTAATGTAAATATGGCCGCGCAAGCTGCTGGTATTGCAACATTAAAGGATAAAAACTTTATGCAAAAATTAGTTGCGCATAATAAAAAATGGCGCAATTGGCTTACCAAAGAACTTAACTCTAATAAATTGAGGGTTTTGCCTTCGGAAACAAATTTTGTTTTGGTCTTATTTGCTGAACAAGATGGGTTAAGCGCTAAAAGGGCTGAAGAAAAATTATTAAAAAATGGTCTTGTTGTGCGAAATGTTGAAAATTATGGCCTGCCCAATGCTTTAAGAATTTCTATTAGTAGCGAGGAAGCCATGTTAAAAACGGCTAAAGTGCTAAAGGAATTTGCAGAAAATGACGATGTTTGATAAAATTGCACTTATTGGTATTGGCCTAATTGGCTCTTCTATAGCTTTGGGGGTAAGGCAAAATAATTTGGCCAAACATATTTCTATTGCTACTAGAAAACAATCAACTTTGGATGAAGCTAAGGAATTAAATTTAGGCGATTCCTATTTTTTGGATAGTAAAAAGGCTGTTATTGATGCCGATTTGATAATTCTTTGCACTCCGGTTGGCACATTTGAAAATATTACCAAATATATTGCTCCCTTTATAAAAAGGGGGGCAATTTTAACCGATGTAGGCTCGGTTAAGGCCTATGTGCAGGATAAATTACTTCCGCTTATTCCTGCAGGAGTGCATTTTATTCCTGCTCACCCAATGGCTGGAACAGAGTTTTCTGGACCAAAGGCCGGTTTTGCCTCCCTATTTACAGGGCGTTGGTGCATGTTGACGCCCGATGAAAATGTAAGTGAGGATGCAGTAAAAATTTTAAGTGAATTTTGGCAAAATTTAGGCTCTAATGTTGAAATTATGGATGCCCAACATCATGATTTAGTTGTGGCTATTACCTCTCATGTTCCTCACCTTATTGCCTATAATATTGTTGGCACGGCCAGCGAACTGGAAGATGTTGCAAAATCTGAAGTAATTAAATATTCAGCTGGTGGTTTTCGTGACTTTACGCGTATAGCTGCTTCTGATCCCATTATGTGGCGCGATGTTTTTTTGACCAATCGTGACGCTGTTCTTGAAATGCTAGAAAAATTTTTGCGTGATCTTGCCAAATTGCAAAGAGCGGTGGAAATAGGTGACGGTGATATGCTTGAGAAATTATTTACTCGCACTCGTGCCATAAGAAGATCAATTATTGAGGCTGGCCAAGAGGTTGACGCGCCCGATTTTGGCAGAAAGAAATAGTCTTTTGCTGTCAATGAAGAATTTTATTAGTCATCTGTGAAGAATATTAACATATTGATATTTTACTCTTTTTGAGTATTTAATGTTGCAAGATTTTGTATCTAATGTGTAGTTTTCTTGCAATTTTGTATGGATATTTTCGCGTTTTCTGACATTTGATTTTCGCCTTTCGCCTTTCGCCCTCGCCGCTATTACTTCCAATATTCAATTTATAACTAAAACTGTTTCAAAGTTCTTTGTTTTGAAAGTAGGGGTGGTATTTTTATCCCACTAAGTTGAGTTATTTAATTGTGGGGTGTGGTTTTTTTGGGGGGTGTAGGGTGTGGTTTTGGAGGGTGAATGGCTGGGGGCATGGGGAACTGTGGAGGCATTATAGAGTGAATGTGAGGCGTGGACTATTGAATTTATGACAGAGTTAAAACAATGTGTCATGATGAAGAGTCAAAACATCTATTGCAATTAATATTAGTAGCTTGCTATGCTCGCTATCTTTTTTCTTCACAAATTTTGCTTCAGATTCCCGCCTTTCGACTTCTGAATGTTAAAATATTTGCACCCGACGAAATAATAACTTAAATTTGCTCCAGAGCAAAATTTAGATCTCTGATTAAATCATCTACATTTTCAAGTCCAACCGAAAGGCGTAAAAGTGAAGGCTTTATCCCCATTTCCAACTGTTCTTTTTCGCTAAAACGTTGATGAGTGGTGGTTGCGGGGTGAGAAATTATGGATTTTGCATCGCCAAGATTGTTAGAAATTAAAATAATAGCCAAATTATCAGCCAATTTGAAAGCTGTTTGCTGGTCTCCTTTAACCTCAAAAGAAACTATGCTGGAACCTTTTTTCATTTGTTTTTTGGCCAATTCATATTGTGGATGTGACTTATGAAGGGGATAGAAAACCCTTTTTATTTTTTTATGCTTGGCCAAAAATTTAGCAATTTTTTTCGCATTTTTACTCATTTTATTAACGCGCAATTCCAGCGTTTCTAGGCCTTTAAGCATAATCCAGGCATTAAATGGGCTGATTGAAGGGCCAGTTTGACGTAAAAAATTATGAATATCCCCCTCAATTATTGTTTTATCACCTAAAATTATACCGCCAAGCGCTCTTCCCTGCCCATCAATATGTTTGGTTGCCGAATAAACAACTAAATCCGCACCTAATTTAAGAGGCTTTTGCAAAATTGAGCTGGCAAATACATTATCAACAATTAAAATAGCTCCATTTTCATGCGCAATTT
This sequence comes from Hyphomicrobiales bacterium, assembly GCA_015490455.1. GTDB lineage: Bacteria > Pseudomonadota > Alphaproteobacteria > Rhizobiales > Devosiaceae > S141-66. The sequence goes on along the minus strand of WFXU01000074.1, from coordinate 60,652 downwards.
TGGCAACCTTTTCTATATCAACCAGTTCAAGGGTTGGATTAGTTGGGCTTTCAATAAAAATAACCTTACTATTTGGCCTGATTGCTGCTGCAAAATTTTCTGCTTTAACCCCGTCAACCAAAGTTGAGCTAATGCCCCATCTGGGTAAATATTCCTCAATAATATAGCGACATGAGCCAAATAAGGCCCGCCCTGCAACCAAGTGATCGCCAGCCCTTAATTGGCTCATCAAAGCAAGGCTAACCGCCGCCATTCCGCTTGCCGTTGCTCGCGCCGCTTCAGCCCCTTCAATTAGCGCCATTCTTTCTTCAAACATATTAACTGTCGGATTAGAAAAACGCGAATAAATATAGCCATCTTCTTCGCCCGCAAAGCGCTTTTGGGCAATTAGTGAATTTTCATAAGTAAAACCAGAATTAATAAATAGGCTTTCTGATGTCTCCCCATATTTACTTCTATTGGTTCCTCCATGCACCGCCAAAGTTTGCTGGCTAAGATTTCTTTTATCCTTAAGGGGGTTAATTTTACTATTTTGCGCCATCTATCTTCCACTAATTCATATTTTAACTGGGTGTAAGCAAATTGTTGCTTTGCGTCAATAATAATGAGATGTAATATAGGGCAAAATGTTGAATTAACGGGTAAGAGGTTTGAGCATATGGGGGAATTAGCTGAACAATTAGATAAAAAATGGCCTCAAGGGGTTTTTTCAGCGCGCTTAATAGAAAAATTAATTGAAAATGGTGCCATTATATTAAATGAAGCGCTTGATGAAGGGCAGATCCAGCCAGCAAGCCTTGATTTAAGACTGGGTGATAGGGCTTATAGAATTAGAGCTAGTTTTTTACCTGGACCACAATATTCGGTTAGTGAGCGTATTAGTGAACTTAAATTACACGAAATTGATTTAAGTGAGGGAGCAGTTCTGGAAAGGGGTTGTGTTTATCTTGTTCCCCTGCTGGAAAGTCTTAATTTGCCTGAACATATTTCAGCTTCGGCCAACCCAAAAAGCTCAACCGGACGATTAGATATTTTTACCCGTATAATTGGCGATAGGGGACGCGGTTTTGATATATTACCAAATGGGTATAGCGGGGCTCTTTATGTTGAAATAAGCCCCAGAACTTTTCCCATTTTGGTGCGCAGAGGCTCCCGCCTTAGTCAAATACGTTTTCGGGTTGGCGATAATATATTAAGTAGCGATGAACATAGGGAATTACACCAAAGGCAAAAATTAGTATTTGATAATAATGTTGAGGTAGCTAATGGGGTAGCCCTTTCTATTGATCTAAGGGGGGAGGAAAATAAAGGTTTGATAGGTTTTCGCTCTAAACGGCACAGTTCCGTCATTGATGTTGACAAAAGAGAAGCAGAAGAAGTGTTGGATTTTTGGGATCCGCTTTTTGCTAGTTCCAAACAAGAATTAGTCCTTGATCCTGACGAATTTTATATTTTAGTTTCGCGTGAAAGCCTTTGCGTTCCTCCAGATTATGCCGCCGAAATGGTTCCTTTTGACCCTATGGTTGGCGAATTTAGGGTGCATTATGCTGGTTTTTTTGATCCTGGTTTTGGCTATTTTGCCGCTGGCGGGGAGGGCGCGCGCGCCGTTTTAGAAGTGCGCTCACGCGAAGTGCCATTTTTGCTTGGACATGGGCAAATTATCGGGCGATTAATATATGAGCATATGGCTGAAAGACCAAAACAGCTTTATGGTGCTGATTTAGGTTCAAATTATCAGGCGCAAAGGCTGAAATTGTCAAAACATTTCAAGGAATTTTCACTATAGGGTTTACTATAAGGGGATACTATTTTAGAGATTAGACAATTAAGAACTAAGATTTTTTCTCCCATTAATCTTAAAGTTAAAAAGGGGGAGATTGTTGCAATTCTGGGTGCTTCTGGCTCCGGAAAATCTATTTTTTTGCGGGCAATTGTAGATTTGGACTGTAGCGAAGGCGAACTTATTTTGAATAAAAAACGCCGTGATAAAATGAAGGCCAATAAATGGCGAAAATTAGTCGCACTGGTGCCCGCGGAAACCGGCTGGTGGAGCGAAAAGGTTGGCGATCATTTTTTTACAGATTCAGATGAATTAAAAAAAATTATCGCAGCTTTAGATTTGCCCGCAAATATATTTAACTGGCAGGTAAATCGTCTTTCAAGTGGAGAAAAACAAAGACTTGGTTTTGCGCGCGCATTAATAAATAAGCCAGAAGCTCTTTTGCTTGATGAACCAAGTGCCGCGCTGGATAGGCTAACGACCAGAAAAATGGAAAAATTAATAAAACAGCAAGCCAAAAAAGGGGTTTCCATTATTTTGGTTACCCATGATGAAAATCAGGCAAAAAGAATGGCAAATAGGATTTTTTATCTTAAAAATGGGAAGTTAATTCCCCATAAGGATATTCAGTCGCATAAGGAAAAATTAAATGGCTGAATATATTGAACTTTCCTATTGGGATCTGGCATTGGCCTCAATATTTATTTTACTCAATGGAGCCCTGTCAATTGCCTTTCGTTTGGGATTGGCCAAAAAATTATTTATTGTAACCATCAGAATGATAGTGCAACTATCCATTGTTGCCTTTTTATTAAAGGCAATTTTTGCTATTTCCTCTCCATTTTTAACATTAATAGTTGCGCTCATTATGGGTCTATTTGCGGGACGCGAAATATGGGCGCGGCAAAATAAAAAATTAGCAGGCATTTGGGGATATTCAATCGGGGCTGGCAGTATGATGTTTGCCGGCTTTTTAGTGATAATTATTGCTCTAAAAACACAAATCCAACCTGACCCATGGTGGAATCCGCAATTTTCTTTGCCGTTATTTGGCATGATTTTAGGCAATATTATGACCGGTATTTCTTTGGCGCTTGATAATTTAACCACAACTTTAATACGCGAAAAAAGAGCAATTGAGGCTCTGTTATTATTGGGGAAAAATCGCCAACAAGCGCTTTTGCCATTTGTGCAAGGTGCGTTAAGAGCAGGATTTATGCCAATAATTAACGCAATGGCGGCAATGGGTATTATTTCTCTTCCCGGCATGATGAGCGGGCAAATTTTATCGGGAATAGACCCTGTTGAAGCGGTAAAATACCAAATTTTAATTTTATTACTGATAGGGGGAGCTACTGGTCTTGGAGTAATTAGCGCAACAATTTTTACGGCTTTACGCCTTAGCGATGAAAGAGACAGGCTGCGCTTAGATAGGGTAAAATGAAATAATTTCCTATTTTACGGCTTTACGCCTTAGCGATGAAAGAGACAGGCTGCGCTTAGATAGGGTAAAATGAAATAATTTCCTAACATTTCTCTTGACCTTCCGGTAACTGGAAGGGCTAAGCATGTCTCAAATAATCTGAGGTTGGAAATATGAAAGAAGATAAATGCTGCTCTGCCAATGAGCAAGAAAAAACCGCTAATTGTTGTTCTTCCAATGAGGCTAAGGAACATATGGAAAATAAGGCCAATAATTGTGGCTGTGCTCATAATCATGACGAGATGAATAAACATGATGAAGAAAATATGAGTGAAGATTTTGTAATTGATCCGGTTTGCGGCATGAAAGTAAAATTAAATGCCGGGAAAAAATCTTTTCAATATAATGATAAAACTTATCATTTTTGCAATCCCAAATGCTATGATAAATTTAAGTTAGATCCATATTTTTATGCCTCTGGTAATAATAAGAAGAAAAAAAAGACAGAAAATAAAAATCAGCTTTATACCTGCCCAATGGATCCGGAAATTGTGCAGGAAGGGCCTGGAACTTGTCCAATTTGCGGCATGGCGCTTGAGCCCATGAGTGGAGTTTCGGAAGAACCCAGCCATGAATTAATTGATTTTACACGTCGTTTCTGGGTAAGCGCTATCGCAGCCATTCCTCTTATTATTCTGACAATGGGTGGATATTTTGGCCTACCTATTCGCGAATGGATTGGTGAAAAATATGTTGTCTATATTGAATTTATTCTAGCTACTCCCGTTGTTCTTTGGGCGGCTTTACCGTTTTTTCAGCGTGGCTGGAGCTCAATAGTAACTCGTAATTATAATATGTGGACATTAATAACGCTTGGCGTTGGCACTGCCTATATCTATAGCGTTATAGCGACATTTTTCCCCGATCTTTTCCCCGCCGGCTTAAAAAATGAAGATGGCTATATGCCGGTTTATTTTGAAGCAGCAGCGGTTATTATTGCCCTTGTATTTTTGGGGCAAGTGCTTGAATTGCGAGCAAGAGAAAAAACCGGTAACGCAATTAAAGCCTTACTTGATTTAGCGCCAAAAACTGCCCGACGCATCAACCCTGATGGCACAGAATATGATGCCCCGCTTGAAAATATTTTAGTAGGCGATCTGATTAGGGTGCGTCCGGGTGAAAGCATTCCCGTTGATGCTATAATTATTGAGGGCAGTTCCTCTATTGATGAAAGCATGATAACCGGCGAATCACTTCCCGTTGCTAAAAGCGAAAATGACGAAGTAACAGGTGGCACCATAAATAAAAATGGCTCATTAATAATAAAGGCGCAAAAAGTTGGCGATGAAACTATGCTCGCTAAAATTATTGAAATGGTAGCGAACGCCCAGCGCTCTCGTGCGCCAATTCAGGCGATGGTTGATAAGGTCGCAAGCTATTTTGTGCCAATAGTTGTGCTGGTGGCCATAGTGGCCTTTATTGTTTGGAATATTTTTGGTCCAGAGCCTGCCTTTATTTTTGCATTGGTTTCAGCTGTTTCTGTTCTGATTATTGCCTGCCCATGTGCAATGGGATTAGCAACTCCCATGTCAATTATGACAGCCGCTGGCAAGGGCGCGCAAAATGGAGTATTAATCAAAGATGCAACAGCGCTTGAACAAATGGCAAAGGTTGATGTGTTAGTAGTTGATAAAACCGGAACTTTAACAATGGGCAAGCCAAAACTAACTGATATTATTGTGTTTAATAATAATTCTGAAGAAGAATTTTTGGCTAAAGTTGCATCTTTAGAAAATTCTTCCGAACATCCTTTGGCCGAAGCTATTGTTGAGGGGGCTAAAGAAAGGGGTGCTAAAATCTCCAAAATTAAGCAATTTGAATCTGTTACCGGGAAAGGGGTAAAGGCGCTTGTTGGCAAAAATCAGGTTGCTATTGGCAATAAGGCAATGATGGAAATGCTTAATATAGATAGTAAACAAGCGGAAGATAAGGCTAATAGTTTGCGAGAAACCGGCCGTACTGCAATGTTTGTTGCAATAGATGGTGAGCTTGCGGGCATAATTGCGGTTGCCGATCCGATTAAGCCGGAAACAAAAGATACAATTGAGAAATTACATAAATTAGGATTAAAAATTATTATGGCTACGGGCGATAATGAAAGAACCGCCAGAGCAGTTGCTAATGAGTTGAATATTGATGATGTTTTAGCCGGAATATTGCCCGAAGATAAACAGGCGCTTGTAAGGAAATTGCATAAACAGAATAAAATGGTCGCTATGGCTGGTGATGGGGTCAATGATGCGCCAGCATTAGCACAAGCCGATGTTGGTATTGCTATGGGAAGTGGTGCTGATGTGGCGGTTGAAAGCGCTGGCATTACATTATTAGGGGGAGATTTAAGCGGTATTGTCAGGGCGAGAAAACTTGCCAAAGCTACCATTAGAAATATTAAGCAAAATTTATTTTTTGCCTTTGCTTATAATGCGGCAGGTGTTCCGATTGCAGCTGGCGTGCTTTATCCGTTGACGGGCATGCTACTTTCGCCCATGATCGCAGCGGCGGCGATGAGTTTTTCTTCTGTTTCGGTTATTTCAAACGCGCTGCGTCTAAACCGACTTAAATTATAGGGAGCCAATATGCTATTAGATAGGCGAGATATGCTAAAATATATGAGCGCTGGGGCGGTCTTTTTGGCTGCTCCCTTTTCCCTAAAAATTGCGCAGGCAGATTCTAATTTTATTAAAATTATTGCCGCTCCCGTTAAAAAGAGTCTGGTTGGTGAGGGTGGCCCCCTTTCAGATCTTTGGCTTTATAATCAGGAAAGTCCAGGCCCTGAAATTAGGGTAAAAAGAGGTGAAGAAGTGTTGGTTAGGTTGGTAAATGAACTTGAGGATCCAACAACTATTCACTGGCATGGCGTAAGAATTGACAATAAAATGGATGGTGTGCCTGGCCTTACCCAAAAAGCTGTTATGCCCGGTGAGAGTTTTGACTATAAATTTATTGCACCAGATGCGGGCACTTTTTATTATCACTCACATAATAAAACATGGAGCCAAGTGGCGCGCGGGCTTTATGGGGCGCTAATAGTTGAAGAAGAAAGCGAAGTTTTTGATAAAGAACATGATCTAACCTTAGTGATTGACGATTGGCGTATTGGGCGCGATGGTAAGTTAGATTTAGCCTCGCTTGGTTCTATGACTGATTGGAGCCATGCAGGGCGTTTGGGAAATCTTTTAACGGTAAATTCAAAAAATGTTCCAACCTATAAATTAAATGCCAACGAATATTATCGCCTTCGCTTGGTTAATGTAGCCAATGCCAGAATTTTTGAAATAGATCCAAACAGGTTTGATGCTAAAATTTTGGCTTATGATGGTCAATCAATTGGTAAGTCAGAAAAATTACAATATTCTCCCCTTTTATTAGGCCCGGGACAAAGGGTTGATTTGTTAGTCAAACCAAAATTGGGAAATGATTTTTCTTTGGAGGAATTATCTGTTGGAGAGCCATTTGCTTTTGCCAATTTTGAAATTATCGGCAAAGAACAAGAAAAGGAATTACCATCTGCGCCATCTTTGCCCTTTAATAATATTTCTGAGCCGGATTTAGAAAATGCCAAATTATTTCCCCTTAGAATGAGCGGAGGAGCAATGCGCCCGGTCGGTGAAATATATTATCAGGGGAAAAAATTAGAGGGTGATGATTTTATGAGAACCGGGCAGGTTTGGGCGTTTAATGGCGTTGCCAATTTGCCTGAAGAGCCGTTTTTTACCGTTAAGCAGGGGGAGACGGTAATTATTGAAACCTTAAATGATACTAATTTTATCCATGCAATGCATGTGCATGGTTTTCACTTTCGCATTATTGAGCGTAGCTTTTCTGATATTGATGTTTCCAATATGTGGCGCGACACTTTTCTGATTGGCGCGGATCAAAGCGTAAAAATAGCCTTTGTGGCGGACAATCCGGGCAAATGGCTTTATCATTGCCATATGCTTGAACATGCCGCCGCTGGCATGATTACCTGGTTTGAAGTGGTGGCATAGCAAATAATTTCATCTAACGTAAACTTATGTGACTTTTGATGAATAATTGGATATTAACCTCATCCGGATTTTAGGACAAAGAGGTTTGACAGATTTGAGAATAGGGAGGAAATTGTAGCCGGTGGTAGCTAGGATGTATCTTAAAGGTTCTAAATTACATTTTCGTTTAAGAGGATCTCCGTCATATTTGAGGATATAGATACTGCTCATCCGCCGCTCTCTACTCGCTTGATGGCCGGTATCCATATCCTCAAATACGCCAACAATCTATTAGATGAAAAACTATGTGCCAGATGGGTTAAGAACCCATATTATCAATATTTTTGTGGCGAGGAATTTTTTGCCATGAGCTGCCTTTTGATCGCTCATCCATGACCAGATGGCGCCAGCGTATGGGTAAGGAGAAGCTGCAAGCCCTTTTGCAAGAGAGCCTGTGCGTCGCAGTGAAGCTGGGCGCGGCTAAGCCTTTAGACTTTACCCAGACAATTATTGATACAATGGTTCAGGAGAAAAATATTGCCTATCCTATTTGATGCTAAATTGTGCCATCGGGCGCGTGAGAAGCTGGTGAAGATGGCCAAAGAGCATGGTATTAAGCTGCGCCAGATGAGATAAGAATCAGCTATTGAGCTGGTGATTGGTCATCTTAAACGGCCAGCGGATGAACCGCAATTATTCTACCCATAGTCAAGGCTTTTGCCTCAATCCTATCCTAGCTGCCACCGGCTACAATTTCCACCCTTTTCTTAAATGAATTAGGGCTCTTTGGTTCAAAATCTGGGTAAGGCTAATATTCAAACAGTTAGCAAAAATTGCATAAGGCTACGTGCAACTATTTGGTGGGTAATAAGCAGTAAGTGCTCTAAATTGAGGCGTTAGATGCTTTAGGTAGAATAATAGTAAAAATCGCTCCCGTTCCTTCTCTTTTATTATCGGCAATAATTTCTCCCTTATGGGCATTTATAATTTGTTTGGAAATTGCTAGACCCAATCCTGAATGGTTGCCAAAGCCGTCCTTTTGTGGGCGATCCGTATAAAAGCGATTAAATATTTCCTTCTTATCACCAATAATTCCCGGCCCTTCATCTTCTATTTTAATAATAATATTATTTCCGCTCTCGCTTAGCTCAACAATTATTTTGCCACCCTTAGGGGAAAAGGAAATTGCATTTTCAAATAGATTGCCAATTACCTGCGCAAGGCGTGAATCATAGCCCAAAACAAAGAATTCCATTTTTTTTGGTGCCTTGAATATAAATTTTACATTTTGCGATTTTGCTAATTCCTGCTGAATATTCACCATTGTTTCAACTAATTGTTTTATATTCACTTTTTTAGCGCTTTGGCGAGCAAGTTCGGCGTCAAGCCGGGAAATATTTGATATATCGGAAATTAATCTATCTAAACGTTTCACATCATGTAAAATTATATCGGCTAAACGTTTTTGATCTTCCTCATTTTTAGTTACAGACAAGGTTTCAACAGCGCTTCTTAAAGAGGTTAGGGGGTTTTTTAATTCATGCGCCACATCGGCAGCAAAACGCTCTATCGCCTCTATGCGATTATAAAGCGCATCAACTAGTGAGCGCAATGAACCGGATAGATCGCCTATTTCATCGCCCCTATAAGTAAAATCAGGAATTTCACTACGATTATTTAGTGATTTTTGTGCATTTTTTGCCGCCGCCGAAAGCCTTCTAATAGGTCCAGCTATTGTTGAAGCCAAAATTAACGAAAGAATAGAGGTTACCAAAGCGGCAATTAGGGCAATTCTGACAACACCCATTCTTTCGGCGGCAATGATTGCGTCAATATCGCCCGGCGTTGTTGAAAGCAGTAAAACGCCAACAATAGCGTGTAGTCGCTTGATGGGGACAGCAACTGAAATTATCAACTTCCCATGTTCATCAACACGCACAACTTCAGCCGGTGCCCCAACAATAGCGGAAGCAACTTCAGGATATTTTTTCCCCTCATCTGGCGCATATTCGCGATAGATGGAATAGCGCGAATTAGACATTTTAGAGATAAAATTTTTCCACCATTTAACCAGTAAATTATCATCGGAATCAGGCTTTTTTGCTACCGAAAAAACTTTTCCCTTCAGATAAATATTATCACTATCAACAATTAACAAACCATCTTTATCGTAAATTCGTGCTCTTGTGCTAGTTGGCGTAATAAGATTGCCTAAAAGCGGGGCAACGCGTTCGGGATTAATCGGAAATTCCAAAGAAGGATCAAAAAAGCTAAATGGTGAAAGAGGACTTCCTGTTTGAAATTCAAGTAGCCTATCCGGATTGACTAGAATAATATCGCTATCAATTGTGGCTGAGGCTGCAATTGCTGCGGAAATAATCTCTCCCTGAATACGTAAAGATTGAATGCGCGCATCAATCAATCCTGCCCGCCACTGATTTAGCAACAGCACGCCAATAACTAAAGTAGCAAGGGCTGCAAGATTTAGAAAAACAATCCGTCGGGTAAGGCTGGAAAAAAAAGTCAAGCCAATAAATTTTTTAGCGCGAGATAATATTTGCGCTAAAAAGGTAAAAATATTTATTAGAAAATTTCGCTTTTCTTTAATATTAGCCTACTCCTTAAAACGATAGCCAACACCATAAAGCGTTTCAATCATTTCAAATTCGCTGTCAACCATTTTGAATTTTTTTCTTAAACGCTTAATGTGGCTATCAATTGTTCTATCATCAACATAGACCTGATCATCATAGGCCGCGTCCATTAGTGAGTTGCGGCTTTTTACCACGCCAGGGCGCATTGCCAAAGCCTGTAAAATTAAAAATTCCGTAACGGTAAGAGTAACCTTTTTTCCTTTCCAAGTGCTAATATGGCGCTCCTGATCCATCATTAAATGACCGCGCTCTATGACTGATTTTTTTTGCGCATTATCAATATTATACTGCCCCTTATTTTTATTATCACCAGATTCGGTGCGCCGTAATATGGCCTTTACCCTTTCTACTAATAAACGCTGTGAAAAAGGCTTGGTTATAAAATCATCGGCTCCCATCTTTAGGCCAAATAATTCATCAATTTCCTCATCTTTTGAGGTGAGAAAAATTACCGGAAGATTGGATTTTTGTCTTAAACGGCGCAATAATTCCATTCCGTCCATGCGTGGCATTTTTATATCCAAAATTGCAAGATCCGGCTCATTGCTGAGCAAACCGCTGAGCCCGCTTGCGCCATCAGTATAAGTTTGCACTTCATAGCCTTCAGATTCCAAAGCTATTGAAACCGAAGTCAATATATTACGATCATCATCTACCAGAGCAATTTTAGCCATTTTTTCTCAATTTCATTTATGATTATCCCTAAAGCGAAATGTAAAATGAGTGCTCCTATCAAATTATAGTCAAAATAAGGCAATTTCAATATTATGATTTGGCATAAAATATATGATTGCCAATTCTGGCTACAATTTTATAAACTTTTGCCCAGTTAGGAGAGACGGCATTTGTATGATAAAATAAAGCCGAATCAGGCAATATGCCCAGACTTTCCCCCAGTAAAAATTGGCGATAGGCCGCTTTAGCAATAAGATTAGATTTAACCCAAGAAAGACGCACTATTCTATTTCCAATGCCAGCACTATCTGGCCTATTATCGCAAGCAAAAGTGAATTGACATTTATAATTATTAGTAGAAGCATTTTGAAATACAACTTCGCAAATTGTTGCAGGATAAGAGGGACTCTTTACCCGATTAAGAATAACATTAGCTACCGCCCATTGTCCATATTCAGGCTCTCCACGTGCTTCATGATAAATGGCTTGCGCAAGGCATTTTCTTTCATTTTTACTAAGTTCAATACGTTTGTTAGTTGGTAGATAATTCTGCTCCGCCCAATTTATAATTATTTCGCTATTTAATTTTTCAGATTTATTAGATTTAGATGAAGAATTTTCTATTTTTGTCCAGCTATTTACACTAAATATTTGTTCTTCATTTTTACTTTTTATGCCAATTTTATCGCTGTAATTTTGCGCAATATAGGCAGATAATATTTCATTTGTTAATTGCTGTGCATTTACCTTTAAGGGGAAATAATTAATTAGGATAAGCAACATCATAATAGGCAATATTGCCAGAGAATAGCAGCTCATTGCCTTCTTATTTTGCAATTTATTTTGTGATAAATATCTCAAACTGCTATCCTAATTTATAGGTCATGGGCTAATTTTAATTATTAACGTCTTTATAAATATAGTTTGACTGCTAGTAAATATTAATTAGTAAGAAATTCATCTTTGGTTAACCATAAATCGACAAAGGAGAGGAAAAGAAGGAAGCGTAGCAGAGGGGGAAAATATGGGAAAAAGCCAAAAATGAATAAAAATGGGATTAATATTTAATTATTTCATCTCAACCTTTGACGAAAGCAAATTTGCTCGCTATCACTAAATTATAAATAAATTGGATTTAATATTTTTGAAAAGAAGTAAAATGGCTAAAAATCTTCGTCCACTTTCTCCACATTTAGAAATATATAAAAGGCAAATCACAATGGTAATGTCCATATTGCACCGTATTACTGGGGTGGGACTTTATCTGGGTTTTGCACTAATTACTATTTGGCTGGCTGCTGCTGCTACATCTGATAGCGCGCTAAAATTGGTTAATGGTCTTTTTGCCCATTGGTTTGGTCAATTAATAATGTTTGGTTTTAGTTGGGCACTTTTTCACCATATGCTTGGAGGTATCAGGCATTTTGTCTGGGATATGGGAATGGGATTTTCAAAAAAAGCGCGCTTTGGCATGGCTTGGGCTTCTTTAATTGGTGGCCTGATTTTAACTATTTTGCTTTGGGTTTTAATTTTGTGGAGCTAAAATTATGGATTTACGCACCCCACTAAAAATAATTTCAGGGCTTGGTTCCAACAAAGAGGGAACAATGCATTTTTGGTATCAGCGTCTTAGTGCGCTGGCTAATGTCCCGCTTTCTTTCTTTTTATTATGGTTTGTTTTTTCAATGCGTAATGCCACTCAGGCTGATTTTTCAGCCAAACTTTCTTCACCAATCACTGTCAGCCTATTAGTGCTTGCAATAATTTCTTTCACCTGGCACATGCGTCTTGGTTTACAGGTGGTTATTGAAGATTATGTGACGAGTGAAATTCATAAAGTTATTGCTCTTACTTTGAATAATTTTTTTACTGTCGGGGCGGCTCTAATATCTATTATTTCAATTCTTAAATTAAGTTTTTAGGGGAAATTTATGGTCAAATCTAAAATTGGTGATTATGAAATTATCGATCATGAATTTGATGTAGTGGTGGTTGGAGCAGGGGGAGCAGGCCTAAGGGCGACGCTTGGCATGGCCGAACAGGGGCTAAAGACCGCCTGTGTTACCAAAGTTTTCCCAACACGCTCCCATACTGTTGCCGCGCAAGGGGGAATTGCCGCTTCTTTAGGCAATATGGGAGAGGATAATTGGCAATGGCATATGTATGATACGGTCAAGGGCTCGGATTGGCTGGGCGATAATGATGCGATGGAATATTTAGTGCGTGAAGCGCCAAAGGCTGTTTATGAGCTTGAACATTATGGAGTGCCATTTTCTAGAAATGAAGAGGGTAAAATTTATCAACGCCCATTTGGCGGACATATGCAAAATTTTGGTGAAGGCCCGCCAGTGCAACGCACTTGTGCGGCGGCCGATAGAACTGGACATGCAATATTACATACACTTTATGGCCAATCTCTGAGACAAAATGCGCAATTTTTTATTGAATATTTCGCCTTAGACCTAATAATGAATGATGAGGGGGAATGTGAGGGCATTATTGCTCTAAAACTTGATGATGGCACAATTCATCGTTTCCGGGCAAAAATGGTGGTTTTAGCCACTGGTGGCTATGGGCGCACTTATTTTTCCTGCACTTCGGCTCATATTTGCACCGGCGATGGTAATGCTATGGTAGCGCGCGCTGGTTTGCCGCTACAAGATATGGAATTTGTGCAATTTCACCCAACTGGCGTTTATGGCGCCGGCGTTCTTATTACTGAAGGAGCGCGCGGAGAGGGAGGCTATCTGACCAATTCTGAGGGCGAACGTTTTATGGAGCGCTATGCTCCAAATGCAAAAGATTTGGCATCACGCGACGTTGTTTCGCGCTGCATGACCATTGAAATAAGGGAAGGGCGCGGGGTCGGACCTAAAAAAGATCATATTTATTTACATCTTGAACATTTAGATCCAAAAATTCTGGCCGAGCGGTTGCCCGGAATTAGTGAAAGCGCAAAAATTTTTGCTGGCGTGGATCTTACTCGCGATCCAATTCCGGTTATTCCCACTGCTCACTATAATATGGGTGGTATTCCAACCAATTATTATGGCGAAGTGCTTAATCCGACAAAGGATGATCCCGATAGGGTTGTGAAGGGTTTAATGGCAGTAGGTGAAGCGGGCTGTGCTTCGGTTCACGGGGCTAACCGTCTTGGCTCAAATTCTTTGATTGATCTGGTTGTATTTGGTAGGGCAGCAGCTATACGCGCTGGGAAAATTATTGATAAAAATAGTTCTTTACCTGCTGTTAATGAGCGGGCAACAGAAAAAATTATTGCTCGTCTAGATAAAATAAGAAATGCAAATGGTTCTATTCCAACCGCTAAATTGCGTGATAAAATGCAAAGAACTATGCAGGAAGATGCAGCGGTCTTCAGAACTGAGGAAACATTAAATGCCGGAATGGAGCGTATAAGCGAAATTTACCAGCAAATGAAAGATATAAAAATAAGCGATCGCTCTTTGATTTGGAATTCGGATTTGCTTGAGACTCTTGAACTTGAAAATTTAATGTTCAATGCTCTAGCAACTGTCAGTTCGGCAAGGGAGCGTAAAGAAAGTCGCGGTGCGCATGCGCGCGAAGATTATCCTGAGCGCGATGATAAAAATTGGCGTAAACATTCTCTGGCTAAAATAGATGAAAGGGGCGAGGTCAAAATAAGTTATCGCCCTGTGCATATAATGCCCATAACGCTAGAGAAAGATGGTGGCATTAGCCTAGAAAAAATTGCGCCAAAGGCGAGAGTTTATTAGGTGGAGGACTATGGTATGCGCGATAATCTTACGCCTATTATTAATATATCTGAAATTTTAGGTAATATTAGCATTTAAGGAATTAACCCGATGGTTGAACTTTTACTCCCTAAAAATTCCCGCCCGACAAAGGGAAAAGTCTGGCCAAAACCAAAGGCAAAAAATTTACGCGAATTTAGCATATATCGTTATGATCCTGATGAAAAAAATAATCCGCGTATTGATAGATATTTTGTGGATGTTGATGATTGTGGTCCAATGGTGTTGGATGGGCTATTGTGGATTAAGAATAATATAGACCCTACTTTGACTTTACGCCGCTCGTGCAGAGAGGGAATTTGTGGTTCATGTGCGATGAATATTGATGGCCTAAATACACTTGCCTGCACTAAGGGTATGGATGAAATTGAGGGAATTATAAAAATCTATCCATTGCCGCATATGCCTGTTGTAAAAGATTTAGTCACTGATTTGAGCAAATTTTATGCGCAACATAGATTAATTGAGCCATGGCTACAGACAAAAACACCAACTCCGGGAACAGAATGGCTGCAAAGCCATAAGGATAGGGAAAAACTGGACGGTCTTTATGAATGTATTCTTTGCGCATGTTGTTCAACTTCTTGTCCCTCTTATTGGTGGAATGGAGATCGCTATTTGGGGCCGGCTATTTTATTACAGGCCTATCGTTGGTTGATGGATTCGCGTGATGAAGCAACAGAAGAAAGGCTTGATAATATAGAAGATCCGTTTCGTCTTTATCGCTGCCATACAATTATGAATTGCACTAATACTTGCCCCAAAGGGTTAAATCCGGCCGAAGCTATTGCAGAAATTAAAAAATTAATGATTGAAAGGCGAGTTTAATTTGACCTTTGTTACTATTGCCACTCTTACTGACAGCGCTGAAATAAGAATATTAATTGCTGCGCTAAAAGCACACGGTTTTAACCCGTTGGAAGCTGGACAGGAGGGAATAGTTGCAATGCCCGGTATCAGAGGTATAAAGGGTGTTTATGAGATAAGAGTGCCAAAGGGGGAAGCAAAGAATGCTAAAATTTTGGCAAAAGATTTAATTAGACAAATGCAGGCTAAAGATAATTAATTTAAGCGCAAAAATAAGCCACATTAATTTTGTAAGTTAAATTTATAAGTTGAATTTATAAAAAAAATTGCTAAAAGGGCAAAATCACTTAAAATTAGAATAATGATGCCAATAATCAGACCTGCTAAATTTATATTTATTTTAAGTGTAAGCGCTATATTTTTGGCAGCTTGCAGCACAAACTCACCCCAATATATAATAGATGTGCCAACACAGCTAACCCCGCTTGCCAATAGTGAAGTTGAAAGTGATAATTTACCTCCCTTAGGAAGTGAAGAGGAAAATATGCGGCGGGGGCAAAATGATATTTTTGACCCAAATATGGATGACAATCTGGGCGATCCGGCATTAATTGCAGGAGATAATCCCGATCGGTCAGGGCAAAATGGTTCTATCATTAATATTGATGAAATAAATAATTCAAATATTACACCTAATGGACGTGATATTGGCGGCAGTTTGACGGTTGAAAAATTGCTTGGCACCTGGATTGTTAGTGCTGGGGAGAAGACATGTAAGCTAAATCTGACCCAGACCGCAAAAAGCGGCACTAATCGCTATCGCGCCTCAACGCCGGGTTGTGATATTATGGTGCTTTCTCTTACTTCGTCCTGGCAGTTAGCCGGTTCACAAGTGCAATTATTTGATGCTTCAGGTTCAATAATTGGAGCATTCCAGCGTTCGGGCAATCGCTTTATTGGCACGCTTTCAGGAGGCATAGCGGCCTTTATGGATGGCTAGCCAATATAGATAATATTTATGTTTTTATTATAAGCAATCATAATATTTGGAATTAATTATGATATATTGGGGTTATGTTGGCTGGCAAGACCTATCGGAAATTAGTTGAAGAAGGCTCCCTTTCATTTGATGAAAATCAAATTCAGGCAATTAAAATGCTTGATAAAATCGGCTCATCTTTATTGGAATTGGAAAAGAATAATTCTTCTTTAGCAGGCTTTTTTAGAAATCGTAAATCTGTTCCAAAGGGACTTTATATTTATGGCTCTGTTGGGTGCGGTAAAACATTAATAATGGATATATTTTATAATTCCATTGCTATTAAGGCAAAAAGACGGGTGCATTTTCACGAATTTATGGATGAGATACACCAGGCAATAGCCGATTTTCGCAAACAAAATAATAGTAAAAAAGGCGCGCGCGATCCTATTGTTCACATAATAAAACCGATAATTAAAGAGGTGCGCCTATTATGTTTTGATGAATTTCATGTAACAGATATTACCAATGCAATGATTTTGCAGCGTTTATTTGAAAAATTATTTCACGCTGGAATAGTAGTAATTGCCACTTCCAATATTGAACCGGATAATCTTTATAAAGATGGGTTAAATAGGCAATTATTTTTGCCCTTTATTTCCCTTCTAAAGCAATATGTAGATATTTACCATATGCATTCTGACAAGGATTATCGCCAGGAAAATTTGCGGGATAAAAAAATGTTTTTCTTTGGTCAGGGTGAAAAGGCAAAAAGGGCGATGGATGAAATATTTACCCGATTAAGCGGGGGGCAAAAGGGTGAAAGAGCAATAATAACCAATCTTAATCGCAAAATAATTATTCCTAAACAGGGCGGGGGGGTGGCAAGATTTTCATTTGCGGATCTTTGTGAAAAACCGCTTAGCTCGCGTGATTATCTGAAAATTGCTCGCCAATTTTCTACAATTATCGTAGAAAATATTCCTGACTTCAGCAAAACCAGCCCCAGCGCCATAAAGAGATTTATTTTAATGATTGATGTTTTTTATGATCATTCAACAAAATTGGCCGCTAATTTCACTACTCCCTTAGATAAATTAATAGTTGATAATGATAATAAGTTTGAATTTAAGCGCACAATTTCACGCCTGAAGGAAATGAATAGCGCTAAATATATTGGCACAAAAAGAGAGATAGGGCTGAATTGAACAATTTTAAGTAAAAATACGGTTATTTAAGCTCATTTAATCTAAAGAGCTCACTTGCCTATATATGAGTTTTAGGGTTAATGAAGCATAAAATAATTAATTTTGTAGGTAGAAAAGGTGAAAATTATGGCACGGAAAAAAATTGCTCTTATTGGTGCTGGGCAGATAGGTGGAACTTTGGCTCATCTTGCAGCATTAAAAAATCTTGGTGATATTGTCTTATTTGATATTGTTGATGGAGTGCCGCAAGGAAAGGCGCTTGATATTTCTCAATCCGGCGCGGTTGAAGGATTTTCTTCAACCATTAAGGGGACGAGTGAATATAAGGATATAGCCGGTAGCGACGTGGTTATTGTAACGGCTGGTGTGCCGCGTAAACCCGGCATGAGTCGTGATGATTTATTGGAAATAAATCTAAAAGTAATGGGTCAGGTAGGTGCTGGCATTGCTAAATATGCACCCAACGCTTTTGTTATATGTATAACCAATCCGCTTGATGCAATGGTTTGGGCTTTACAACGTTTTTCTGGCTTACCGACTAATCGTGTGGTTGGCATGGCAGGCGTGCTTGATAGTTCGCGCTTTTGCCATTTTATTGCCGATGAGCTTAATGTCTCAATTAAAGATGTTAATGCCTTTGTGCTTGGCGGGCATGGCGATAGTATGGTGCCCCTAGCGCGTTATTCAACCGTTGCCGGCATTCCCCTCCCCGACATAGTAAAAATGGGCTGGCTTTCAAAAGCAAAATTGGATGAGATAATTCAACGCACTCGTGATGGTGGTGCTGAAATTGTTGGCCTATTAAAAACCGGTTCGGCCTTTTATGCGCCTGCCGCTTCAGCCATTAATATGGCCGAGGCCTATTTATTTGATGCGAAAAGAATTCTACCGGTTGCTGCTTATCTAAAGGGAGAATTTGGAGTTAAGGGAATTTATGTTGGTGTGCCGGTTATTATTGGGGCTAATGGTGTTGAAAAAATTGTTGAAATATCTCTATCAAGTGCGGAGAAAAAAGCATTTGATAAATCGGTAGCAGCGGTTGAAGGTCTGGTTAAGGTTTGTAAAGAAATTGCCCCAAAATTGGCTGAATAATAATCCAGGAGTCAAAATTAATGAATATTCATGAATATCAAGCAAAAGAATTGTTAAAAACTTATGGTGTTCCTATTTCGAAAGGAATTATCATTTTTTCTAAAGATGAAGCAGAGCAGGCAGCCAGACAAATTGGCGGACCAATCTGGGTTGTTAAGAGCCAAATTCACGCCGGTGGACGCGGTAAGGGTAGATTTAAGGGATTAGGAGAAAATGCCAAAGGGGGAGTGCGTTTGGCGCGCTCTATTGAGGAAGTAAAGGCCGATGTTGAAGAAATGCTTGGCAATATTCTTGTGACCAAACAAACTGGCCCTGAAGGTAAGCAGGTAAACCGTATTTATATTGAAGAAGGGGCGGATATAAAAAGGGAGCTTTATCTTTCAATTCTTGTTGATAGGGAAAGCGGGCGCGTGGCCTTTGTTGCTTCAACCGAAGGGGGAATGGATATTGAAGCAGTTGCAGAGGAATCACCGGAAAAAATCCATACAATCACCATAAATCCAACAACTGGCGTAACTGAAAAGGATGTAGAAAAATTAATTGCCGCCCTAAAATTAGAAGGGGCTGCGGTTCAGGATGGAAAATTTTTATTTCCAACTCTTTATAAGGCTTTTGTTGAAAAAGATATGTCCCTACTTGAAATAAACCCACTTATTATTATGCAAAATGGGCATTTAAGAGTTCTTGATGCCAAAATTTCATTTGATAATAATGCTCTTTTTCGCCACCCCGATATTATGGAGTTGCGTGATTTAAGCGAAGAAAACGAAAAAGAAATAGAAGCCTCAAAATATGATTTGGCCTATATTGCCCTTGATGGCACTATTGGCTGCATGGTCAATGGGGCGGGGCTGGCAATGGCCACAATGGATATTATTAAACTTTATGGCGAAGAGCCGGCAAATTTCCTAGATGTTGGGGGTGGTGCCTCAGTAGAAAAGGTAACTGCGGCCTTTAAGATTATTACCGCTGATCCGCAAGTTAAGGGAATTTTGGTAAATATTTTTGGTGGTATTATGCGTTGTGACATTATTGCCGAAGGGGTATTAGAGGCAGTTAAAGAAGTTGGCTTAAAAGTTCCATTGGTTATCCGCCTTGAAGGCACGCGCGTTAAGGAAGGAAAAAAACTTATTGATGAAAGTGATTTAGACGTTATTTCAGCTGCAGATTTGGACGATGCGGCACAAAAAATTGTCGCAGCCGTCAGAGGTCAATAATTAAGCCGAAATTAGAAGGAATTTATAAATGTCTATTTTAGTTAATAAAAATACTAAAGTTTTAGTTCAGGGCCTAACCGGCAAAACCGGAACTTTTCACACAGAGCAGGCTTTGGCCTATTATAATACAAAAATGGTTGGGGGCACACATCCTAAGAAGGGTGGACAAAAATGGACAAGTTCGCTTGATGGCACTAAATTACCAATTTTTGCAACTGTTGCGGAAGGTAAAGAGGCAACAGGAGCAAATGCAAGTGTTATTTATGTGCCTCCAGCAGGTGCAGCGGCTGCCATTATTGAGGCGATTGAGGCCGAAATTGAATTAATTGTCTGTATTACTGAAGGGGTTCCGGTTTTAGACATGGTTAATGTCAAAGAGCGCCTAAGACACTCAAATTCGCGCCTTATTGGACCAAATTGTCCGGGTGTTTTAACACCAGAAGAGTGTAAAATTGGCATTATGCCGGGAAATATTTTTTCCAAAGGCTCTGTGGGGATTGTGTCGCGCTCTGGCACGCTAACATATGAAGCCGTTTTTCAGACCACCAATGAAGGTTTGGGGCAGACAACCGCTGTAGGTATTGGCGGAGATCCCGTTAAGGGAAGTGAATTTATTGATATTCTTGAATTATTTTTGGCCGATGAAAAAACTAAATCAATTGTTATGATTGGTGAAATTGGTGGATCAGCCGAAGAGGATGCAGCACAATTTATCAAAGATGAGGCCAAAAGGGGGCGTTCTAAACCAATGGCCGGCTTTATTGCCGGACTAACTGCACCTCCAGGTCGCACAATGGGGCATGCGGGAGCGGTTATTTCTGGCGGCAAAGGAGGGGCGATGGATAAAATTGAAGCCATGCAAAGCGCGGGTATTATGGTTGCTCGCTCCCCTGCGCAAATTGGTAAAACATTGGTCAAGGCTCTAAAGGGATAATTTAATTGGGGAGTTGCTTAAAATTATTATTAATGGCTTACTAATTAATATTATGCAAATTAGGGTAAGATTCGTTTTTGAACTAACTAATATTTGGCTTTGCTTACGAAAGGAAGGCGCTATTATTCGCCTAAATTAGCATGAAACGACAAGACAAGAATGAACAATTTCTTACAACTTCTTTTCTTTATGGGGCTAACGCTGGCTATATTGAAGAACTTTATGCCAATTTTGAAAATGATCCCAATTCGGTTGATGAAAGCTGGCAGGAATATTTCAGGCAATTAGGTGATAGTGCGGCAGATGTTGAAAAAAACGCTTCTGCCCCAAATTGGCGGCGAAAAGATTGGCCAATAGAAGCAAATAGTGAGTTAATATCTGCTCTTAGCGGTGATTGGGGCGAATTGGCGCTAAAAACCCAAAAAGTCGTAAAAGAAAAATCCGCTATAGAAAATAGAAAAATATCAACAGAAGATATTATGCAGGCAACGCGTGACTCTATTCATTCAATTATGATGATTAGGGCCTATAGAATGCGCGGTCATTTGCACGCAGACCTAGACCCGCTAAAGCTAAAAAAATTTGATGAAGCCCCAGAGCTGGATCCCGCCTCTTATGGTTTTAGCGAAGATGATTATGATAGGGAAATATTCATTGATGGCTATTTGGGGCTAGAATTTGCTACCATACCGCAAATGCTAGAAATTTTACGCCGAACCTATTGTTCAACTATGGGCGTTGAATTTATGCATATGTCTAATCCGGAGGCAAAGGCCTGGATACAGGAAAGAATAGAGGGGCCGGATAAGGAAATCCATTTTACCGATATGGGTAAAAAGGCAATTTTGAATAAATTAGTTGAAGCGGAAGGTTTTGAGCAATTTCTTGATGTTAAATATACTGGCACTAAACGCTTTGGCCTTGATGGCGGGGAAAGCCTCATTCCGGCGCTTGAGCAAATTATAAAACGGGGCGGGGCGCTCGGGGTTGAAGATATAGTTTTGGGAATGGCGCATAGGGGTAGGCTCAACGTTCTAACACAAGTTATGGGTAAACCGCACCGAGCCTTATTTCATGAATTTAAGGGGGGGGCGTTTTATTCTGATGATGTTGAAGGCTCTGGTGATGTAAAATATCATCTTGGGGCTTCTTCTGATAGGGAATTTGATAATAATAAAGTCCATCTTTCCCTAACGGCCAATCCTTCTCATTTAGAAATTGTTGATCCCGTAGTGCTTGGGAAATGTCGCGCCAAGCAAGATCAGCATAATGCAAAGGATGGACGCTTTATAGAGCCAAAATTGAGTGAAAGAATTTCCGTCATGCCATTATTATTACATGGTGATGCGGCCTTTGCCGGACAGGGAGTTATTGCTGAATGTTTTGGGCTTAGCGGATTAAAGGGGCATAGAACAGGTGGCTCAATTCATTTTGTGATAAATAATCAGATAGGTTTTACCACTTCGCCAATTCATTCGCGCTCTTCCCCCTATCCAACCGATGTTGCCAAAATGATTGAGGCGCCGGTTTTCCATGTGAATGGAGATGATCCGGAAGCGGTAGTATATGCAGCTAAAATTGCCACCGAATTCAGGCAAAAATTTCATTCCCCTGTCGTAATTGATATGATTTGCTATCGGCGCTTTGGTCACAATGAAGGGGATGAGCCTGCCTTTACGCAACCCATTATGTATAAGGCAATTCGCTCTCATAAAACAACTTTACAAATATATGCGCAAAAGCTGATTGATGAAGGACTGGTCACAAAAGAGGAAGTTGAAAAAATGCGTGCCGATTGGCGCGCTCATCTGGAAAGGGAATATGCTCTTGGTGAGGATTATAAGCCTGAAAAAACCGATTGGCTTGATGGTGCATGGAAAAATTTGAAAATAGCAGAAGAGGATGGGCCACGTCGCGGTGAGACTGGGGTTGATGAAAAAATATTAAGAAATATTGGTGAAAAAATAACTCAGGCTCCAACAAATTTTAATCTGCATAAGACGATTAAACGTTTTATGGATAATCGCAGAAAAATGATTGATAGTGGGCAGAATATTGATTGGGCTACTGCCGAGGCGCTGGCTTTTGGTTCTTTGCTGTTAGAAGGACATCCGGTTAGGCTATCGGGGCAGGATTGTGAGCGAGGCACATTTTCTCAGCGCCATTCTGTGCTTTATGATCAGGTAAGTGAGGAAACATATACTCCCTTAAATCATATTTCTGAGACTCAAAATCGCTATGAGGTGATTAATTCAATGCTTTCAGAAGAAGCGGTGCTTGGGTTTGAATATGGTTATTCTTTGGCTGAGCCAAATGCTTTGACTATGTGGGAAGCACAATTTGGCGATTTTGCCAATGGGGCGCAGGTGGTGATAGATCAATTTATTTCATCGGGTGAACGTAAATGGTTCCGCATGTCCGGTTTGGTGCTTTTATTGCCGCATGGATATGAAGGACAGGGGCCTGAACATTCTTCTGCAAGGTTAGAACGTTATTTGCAATTATGCGCTGAGGATAATGTGCAGGTAGCAAATTGCACAACTCCAGCCAATTATTTCCATATTTTACGTCGTCAATTAAAAAGAGATTTTAGAAAACCACTATTTTTAATGACGCCAAAATCGCTTTTACGCCATAAAAAGGCCGTTTCAGCCCTTTCTGAATTAGGATTAGATAGCTGTTTTCATAGAATATTATGGGATGATGCTGAGGCGCCGGGCAGGCCAAAAACAACAATAAAGCTAAAGGCTGACAATGAAATTCGCCGAGTTGTGCTTTGCTCTGGAAAGGTTTATTATGACTTATTAGAAAGCCGCGAAAAAAGGGGAATTAATGATATTTATTTATTGCGTATAGAGCAGCTTTACCCCTTTCCGGCAAAGGCTTTGCTTGATGAATTAAAGCGTTTTATAAATGCGGAAATAATTTGGTGTCAGGAAGAGCCAAAAAATATGGGTGCCTGGACATTTATTCAACCCTATGTTGAATGGGTGCTTGAGCAAATGGGACGAAGGGGTGAAAGGCCAAGATATGTTGGGCGTGCAGCTTCTGCCTCTACTGCAACCGGTTTATTGCGTAATCATTTGGCGCAATTAGAGGCATTATTGGACGATGCTTTTGCAATATGAGAATAGATAATTATTGAAGGAATAAATATGTCGATAGAAATTCGTGTCCCTACTTTGGGGGAAAGTGTTAGTGAGGCAACTATTGGCTCCTGGTATAAGAGTGTCGGTGAATCTGTTAATGCCGATGAACCTATTGTTGAATTGGAAACCGATAAAGTTACGATTGAAGTTCCCGCTCCTAGCTCTGGCGTTTTAGAAACTATTAGTGCCAAAGAGGGAGAAAATGTTGAAGTGGGAGCATTATTGGGAGTGATAAAAGCGGGAGCGGGAGCCGACGCCAGCGCCAGCACTGGCAATGCTGATGTAAAGACAGAAGAAAAACCGGCTTCAGAAGAAAAGTCAACAGTTAGCGCTGATGCAGCTCCAAGCCAAACTGCAAATAAAGTAAGCGTTAGCCCTTCAGCAGCAAGGATTATTGCCGAACATAATCTTGATAAATCAACTATTAAGGGCACCGGGAAAGATGGGCAGATATTAAAAGAAGATGTTTTGCCATTAATTAAAGCGGTGGAACCAAAGAAAGCTGCGCAACAAGATAGCCCTGCCCCAATTAGTGCTGCCACAACTGATGGACCAGAAGAAGCGCTTGAAGAGCGGGTAAAAATGACCCGTTTAAGAAAAACCATCGCCAAGCGACTTAAAGACGCGCAAAATACCGCCGCCATGTTAACCACATTTAATGAGGTTGACATGAAGCCAATTATGGATTTACGCAAAAATTATAAGGAATTATTTGAAAAAAAACATGGTGTAAAACTTGGCTTTATGGGCTTTTTTACTAAAGCTGTAACCCATGCCTTAAAAGAAATTCCGGCCGTAAATGCCGAAATTGATGGCGATTATATTATTTATAAAAATTATGCTCATATTGGTATTGCCGTTGGAACAGATAAAGGTTTGGTTGTTCCGGTTGTAAAAAATGCCGATAAAATGTCTATTGCCCAGATTGAAAAAGAGATTGGCCGTTTAGGTAGGGCCGCGCGTGATGGTAAATTATCTATGGCCGATATGCAGGGGGGCACATTCACCATTTCAAATGGTGGTGTTTATGGTTCGCTCCTATCTACGCCAATATTAAATGCTCCCCAATCGGGCATTTTGGGAATGCATAAAATTCAGCAACGCCCAGTAGCTATTGATGGTGAGATAGTTATTCGTCCAATGATGTATTTGGCTTTAAGCTATGATCACAGAATTGTTGATGGCAAAGAGGCGGTTACCTTCCTTGTGCGGGTTAAGGAGAGTTTGGAAGATCCGCAACGTTTAGTATTGGATTTATGATTATTCCTTGACTATTTTGAGGTAACTATTTTGACGTAAAATGAAATTCGCCTGCCCATAAGGGGCAGGAAATGGGATCGGTGGCTGAAGGATGGGTTTGGCTCAATAGTCGGCCGTGAAGATTTTGTTGCTCAGAAGTTGGAAATCAGAAGTCAGAAATCGCAAAAATATCCATACAAATTGCAAGAAAACTACACATTAGAAGCAAGATCTTGCAATATTAAATGCCCAAAAGAAGCAAAATATCAAGAAACATCAATGTGATGAGAATTTTTCACGAAGGACTATATTAGAGAATAAAATTATTCGCGCACCTTATAAGGTTTTTGCTCACGCCAAAAGCGCATTAAATTCTCCAAATCAGAATCGCTTTTCTTTGGCAAAATAATACGCAAACTAACCAGTAAATCTCCCTCACCATAAAGGCCTTTTCCCTTTAGACGGAGCGATTTTTTTGTATTAATATTGGGTGGCAAATTAAGCTCCACCTTACCGCTAAGGGTTGGCACACGAATTTTACCACCTAACACTGCTTCATAAAGAGTAATTGGCACATCAACTTTGAGATTATAGCCATCAAGTTGAAATTTTTTATGTTTTTTGAATTTTACCGTAATAATAGCATCGCCTACTTCCCCAAAGGCGGATATTGGCCCTTTTCCTTTTAGGCGAATTTTTTGTCCATCTTTTACCTTTTTTGGTAATTTAACATCAATTTTTTTGCCGGAGGGCAGAATGACCTGCACATTTGTCCCGCTATTAGCCTGCTCTAAGCTAATATTTGCAAAAGCCTCATAATTTTTGCTGCCCTGAGTTGTTTTACCTCCTCCCCCTGCGGTTGAAGAAAAATTACCCCCTCCCCCCGAGCGAAAAGAAAAACCGCCCATATTTGGACTAGCCCCTCTCCCCCCAGCAAAGCCACCCATAAATTCTTTTAATATATCCTCAGCACTAAAAGCCCCGCCCTGTGCGCCAAAAGAACCATATCCACCTTGAGCGCCTCTTGCCTGGCTGAAGTCAAATCCAGAAAATTTAGGGTTTCCCTGTTCATCAATTTCACCGCGATCAAATTTAGCCCGTTTTTCTTTATCTGATAATAATTCATAGGCATTAGTAATTTGCGCAAATTTATCTTGAGCCCTTTTATCTCCCTTATTAGTATCGGGGTGATATTTTTTGGCCAATTTACGATAGGCGGATTTAATTTCTTTATCACTGGCGGATTTATCAATATTAAGCACTTTATAAGGATCGGGCATTTTTTCTCCTTTAGAGTATTGCCTCAACTATATCATACCGGCATATATGGCTATAAGATAATAATTTGTCTAGAGCCGGACTTAACTAAAGTAAGGTAAATTTAATATGCATAAAGAAAATCTTACTGAAATCATATTTGATGATGAAAATAATAATAAAGTAAATCCGTTTGATCTATTTGAAGAATGGTATGAATTAGCGGAAAAAAATGAAAATAAATATGCAAATGCTCTAAGTTTTGCAACGGTTGATAAGGAGGGAATGCCTGATAATAGGATTTTACTGATGAATGGGCGCGATAGGCGCGGGTTTGTGGTCTATATGAACCTAAATAGCGCTAAAGGAGAACAATTAAGAAATAATCCAAAAGTAGCAGCTGTTTTTTATTGGAAAAGCATAAATCGGCAAATTAGAATTCGTGGCTATGTGGAATTAGTTTCTGATAAAGAGGCTGATGAATATTTTGCTACTCGTCCAAGAGGATCACAAATAGGGGCGCATGCTTCAGATCAATCTAAAATACTTAAAAGCCGCGCTCAATTGCTGGAAAAAAATAAAGAAATAGCCAAAAAATATGAAAATAAGCCGGTGCCACGTCCGAAATATTGGTCGGGTTTTAGAATTATTCCATTAGAGATGGAATTTTGGAAAGATGGTGAATTTCGCTTACATGATAGAATTTTATTTAAGCGAACAAATATTAATGCGCCATTTACTACTATTCGCCTAAATCCATAGGATTATCATAATGCGGGTTGTGCTAAGAACTTCAAAATTTGCCATTTGGTCGCGCCGTTTAGGCTCATTTGCCCTGCCTATGATCATATTTGCCATTTTTATGCACCGGGCCGGCTATCTTGATACGCAAATATTTAGGCTAATTATGATTTTAGCGTCTATCCTTGCAATTTTAGCAATAATATTTGCCTTTACTGCCTTTATTATTCTTTGGTTTAGCGGCGATAGAGGCTGGGCTAGGGGGGTTAGTGGATTATTTTTAGGTATAATATGTTTAATACCTTTATTATTTTCTTTTATAGAAATGCAAAAATATCCACTCGCAAGAGATGTTTCAACCAATCCAGCCCTGAATATAAAAATGCTGACTAATATTATTGATAATGACAATTTTGCACAAGCCAGCCAAACAGAGTTAGTTGCAGCCTTTCCCAATATGATTGTGCGCTATTATCCAATTAATGCAGATATTGCTTATAATTTAGCTCTTAAACTTGTTAGACAAAGTGGCTGGGATATTATTGGCATGCAGTCTGATTTGTCTAATAAAAATAATAGGCAAATAAATGCGATTAGTATGAGCTTTTTGGGAATGCGTGACGAGGTTGCTATTTTAATCACGCAAATTGAGCAGGGAACAGAAATAAATATGCGCTCACATTCTCTCAGTACCGGTCATGATGGGGGGAGAAATGGCAAAAGAATAGAAAAATTCTTATTGGAATTTGATAGGGAAGTGAATAAATTTTTACGAGAAAATATTTCTGATAATATTGCCCCAATTCCACATATAAAGGAAAAAGATTAATAATTTTCTAGGGCCTTAGACGATTGGTTTAATTGGTAAATCACCGGCTCAATAGCTGATTTTTATTTCATATAGCCAATATATTTGCGGATAGTTTTTCTAGGTTTTTGGCTTGGAACTGAAATGAAAAGAAAAGGATAGTTTAATTCTCACCCCGCACTACCAACTAAGCTGAGTTGATTATATTTGGAAATTGTTTTGTTCATAACACCTTAAGTGGTAATAGCAATTGGCGAAGATGCCGGAAAAGCAGCGTCGGGCGCGAGTAAGAGCACTGAGTCTATAAAAAAGTTGACATTATCCTTTTTACCTGTCCGTGCAAATTGAAACTGCTATATTTCCGCCTTCTGATTTCTAAATAATAAATTCTTCACAGATAACTAAGTATTCAATACGGATATGCAATCGGTATCAGCACTGATATAGGTTTAAGAAAATAATAGGATAGCGAATGGAGGAAAGCTTGCCAAATTTTATTAATTCTGCATATAATATGGCCAATGGTTTTTGGCAAAACCAGTATTCTCATTTTAATAATTTAAATAGTCGGTTTTTTCATCCCTATCATGGTAGGATCAGTATATTGCCATATATCCAAAACTCCTGCTTTGGGCGCGGCCATTATGGCTCATTTGGCAATAATTATTTACCATATAGACCAGCTGATGGAGCTGCCAACGCACCAGAATATATGCGAACTTCTTCAGTCGGTAGAGAGCATAGAGGTAGCTTTCGGGACGATATACAAATAGGTAGCAGAGGTAGTGACCGGCAATATGGCGGCCCTGGCAATGATCGACAATATGGTGGTTGGGGAAATGACTGGCAATATGGTGGTCGAGGCAACGACCAGCAATATGGTGGCTGGGGTAATGATGTGCAATATGGTGGTTTCGGTAACGATAAGCAGTATGGTGGCTGGGGTAATGATCGACAATATGGCGGCTGGGGGAGTGATTATCAAAATGGTGGTCATGGCAATGATTGGCAATATGGCGGCTCTGGCAGCGATTACCAAAGAGGTGGCACCGGCAATGATACACAAATAGGCGGTAGAGGCAATGATAGTCAAGATGGTGGCTCCGGCGATGATTGGCAATATGGCGGCCAGGGCAATGATACGCAGATAGGCGGTAGAGGTAATGATTATCAGAATGGCGGCTGGGGTAATGACTGGCAAAATGGTGGTCAGGGACACGACACGCAATATGGTGGCTATGGAAATGATAGGCAATATGGCGGCGCTGGAAATGATGTACAAGATGGCGGCGCTGGAAATGATTTCCAGAGCGGTGAAGATGGCAACGATATTCAGAGAGGAGGCGCTGGAAACGATAGCCAATATGGCGGCGCCGGTAATGATAGGCAAGATGGGGGCGCCGGAAATGATCGACTGCACGGCGGGTCCGGAAATGACCGGCAAGATGGCGGCGCCGGAAATGATCGACTATACGGTGGCTCCGGCAATGATTATCTTGTCGGGGGTGATGGCGATGATATAGTCATGGCCGGCTCAGGACAAGATACAATTATTGATGGCAAGGGCGATGATAAATATTATCTTGGCAGCGGAGAAGACACAATCAAATTCTCCTATGGTAGGGGTGCTGGTAATGGCAGGGATGTCATTTATAACTTCAATGCCGCCGAAGATAAAATTGAAATAAATAGAAATAAAGGATATCGTCGTCGTATTTCTTTCAGGCAAGAAGGGAATGACACTGTAATTTACTATGGTTCCGGCACAATAGTGGTGAAAAATGCCAATGTTAATGACGTTAGAAATGCTACAATAAGAAGATAATCGGTCTTATATTATTCCTTTATAGCGCCTTCTCTTTCTCATAAGGAGAAGGCGTTATTCGCCCATCATACATTAGTTGCAATCTGAAAAGGTGACTATCGAGTACCCCCCTAAATACTCTGCTTACAACGATGTTGTGGTATATATTCTAGCGAACCAAATATATTCATCAAATTATAAAGTTAGTCTTGCTTTAGAATAATGACTAGCTAAAACTCTGTTTGCAGCCAGTAAGCAATCCAATAGCTCTTTCAAAGCGTAGGCTTAATAGTAGGCTTAATAATTGTTCATGTGCTTTTTGCTAAATTCTGGTTGAATATGTTTCAATTTTTGTTCCTCATTATTCCAGCCATATTTACCAATTAATGGCACAAAACGAACATCGGCCAAATCTTCTCTAATATAATCATCATCACTTTTGCGAATAATTCTGACTAGCTCCTGCGCTAGCCTATTTGAGCCAACAGGAATAACCATCTTGCCGCCAATTTTTAACTGCCTTAATAAAGATTTGGGAATAGTTGGTGCTCCTGCCGAAACCAATATTGCGTCAAATGGCCCTTTTTCTTGCCAACCATTTGTGCCATCAGCATGTTTAATATGCACATTTTTATAGCCAGTTTTAAGCAGATTTTTCTTTGCAAAATTTGCTAATTGCCCAATACGCTCTATCGCATATATTTCGGCGGCAATTTCGGCCAAAACCGCCGCGGCATAGCCTGAACCTGTGCCAATTTCTAGCACTTTTTCTCCTCCCCTTAAGGCCAGCGCCTCAACCATATAGGCAACAATATATGGCTGAGAAATAGTCTGCCCGCCCGGAATGGGAAGCGGCCTATCTTCATATGAATAGGGTTTTAATTCGTCGGGGACGAATTCCTCTCGCGGCACTTTTGCCATAGCATGCAGAACTTTTTCATCGCGAACATTGCGCATGAAAATTTGCTCTTCAACCATTAATTGGCGCTTTTCTTTATAATTGCCCATCTTACCTTCCCCTATAAAATGAGGGATTAGCATAAATGGCGAATATTAATTTAACCCGGCAAATTAAACTTAATCTCGCTCTAACATTAGAGGATCAGTTAATTCAACAATTTGCTTACGACCCTCACCACTAATAATTTCTATCGCTTCAATGCCGCTACTACCAATCAAAACCTGCACTTCCTTTGGATGATTTATAATATGATCTAGCCCTTCAAGAGCAATTTCAAACAAATCACCCTTTGAATCATAAGTAATGCCTAATAGTTTGACTTTCTCCGCCTCAATTTGATCACCAATATTCAGCGCCATAATATTTATGCTGGCATTTTTGCCTTCAAACGCTTTGGCAAGCCGATTAAAATAATCTCCCCAGTCTGATTTGTCTATTTTCTCGGTCTTCATTTTAACTCCCCTTCCATAAATATGCTCCTAACCAGATATAGGTCAGAAAAATATTCCTTCAATAATGAAACTATTTGTTTTCATCTGGTTAATATAGAGCGGGGCAAAAATAATATATTATGGCTACTTTAATTAGTCGGCCGTGAAGTTTTATCGCTCAGAAGTCGGAGGGCAGAGGGAGGGCAGAGTATCAACTTCTAAAATGTAAAAGTCATGATTTCCGACTTTCGCCTTCTGGCTTCTGATTCCTGACTTCTGAGCGATAAAACTTCACGGCCGACGAACTAAGGGAAATTGCTAATTTTATGCTCAGTTAAAACCACTTATCACGATTTTTCCCTTTGCTTTGCCACTTTCAATTATTAAATGCGCTTTTCTTAAAGTCTTAGCACAAAATGGCTCCAAAATTGTTGTCAGGGTGGATTTGATTTTTTTCTCATCTGCCAATTTGCTAATCTCATTCAGCAAATAATGTTGTTTTATCATATCCTTTGTAGCAAAAAGCGGGCGGGTAAACATAAATTCCCACGCCATAATGGCTGATTTTATGCGAATTTTGCTCATATCTAATGGCTTTTGATTAGCCACAATAAGCACAATTTTTCCCTGCGGTTTAATCATATTTACCACATCTTCCCAGTGAGCATCACTATTGTTAAATAGGGCAATATAATCAACAAATTCATGTCCGATCTCAGCAATTTGCGGCTTCATTTTTCTCATATGATTAACAATTTTATCAGCCCCCATATATTTTACCCATTTAATAGTTTCTTTGCGTGAAGCTGAAGCAATTACGTTCAATCCGGCCAATTTTGCTAATTGAATTGCTATTGAGCCAACTCCCCCAGCCCCGCCAATAATCAATATATTTTTATCCCCATCAGCGCCATTTTTATCAATTTGTAACCTTTCAAACAGGCTTTCATAGGCAGTAATAGCAGTAAGAGGCAAAGCGGCAGCCTCTTCAAATGAAAATGATTTAGGCTTAAAACCGACTATTCTTTCATCAACAATTTGATATTGGGCATTTGATCCTGCTCTTTCAATATTGCCGGCATAATAAACTTCATCGCCAATATTAAATAAGCTAACATCTTCACCTATCTGTTCAACAATTCCACTGGCGTCAAAACCAAGAATTTTAGGTTGTTTTTCTTCCCCCCTTATTGCCGCGCGTAATTTTACATCAATCGGATTTACCGAAATAGATTTTATTTTAACTAAAATATCCCGCCCCTTAGGCTCCGGCCTTGCGGTTTCAAAATCAAAAAGCGAATTTTCATCATCTATCGGCAAATAACGGGTTAACCCTACAGCTTTCATTTTTTCAAATAAATTTCTAATCAAATTCCAAAGACCTAACCAATTATGCTGGAGCTACACCCCCTAATTTTGCGCTTCAAGCCTAAATGTCTCATGACAATAGGTGCAATTTTCCATAATAAGGCTAAGCTCTTTAGCAACAGCCCTTGCCCCTGCTCCCTCATCGGCCATTTTTGCCAAATTATCAAATGCCTCATGCGTTTGCATGCCCATTGTCTTAAATTCAATTGGCAATTTTCTGATTAGAGCGGCAGCCGGCGCCCTTTCCTGCTTCAGACCAACTCCAGAAGCTGCGGTTGAAAAACTAGCCATATCATCTTCACCAATAGATTCAACCATAGTCTGCACATGCTCTAAAAATTTGCGCATATCGGCAAGGATCTGCACCCGCTCTTCTTTAGTAACAAGAATAGCCGTTCTGCCATCTTCAATTTGCTTTACATTTCCTACAATAAAAAACATATAAAGCATAATTGCTATTATCAACACTAATATAATATTCAAAATCCAGCTTAATTTTTGCATTTTTGACCCTCAAAATATATTAAATAGCTTAGAGAGATTTACAATTTCAATCAATAAATTAATTAAATTAGTAATATCAAAAACTTACCTATTTTCTTATTGTTAGTTTTACTTATATTTGCAGGCTTCTTAGCTTCTATATGTGTCCTCTCCTATGATTTTTCTTTTGTTATTTTGGGCAAATTCCATAATTTCTTTTAATTTTGAGAAAATAATTTTTTCCATTTATATTTTAGGGCAATAGCAAAAATAATTGAGCGAGCAAGAAAGAAAATATGTATAGCCACCCAGAGCCCGTTTAGGCCAAATAAATTTTGTAAAATAATTGCGCTTAACAAATAAATTATTGCTGAAATAGCCATTGCATTACGGATTATTGTCCCCAAAGTTGCTCCAGCCATTACCCCGTCAAGCACAAAGGCGCTAACTCCACTAAGCGCGGTTAAAGCAGCAATAAAAATATAATTTTTTGCCTGCTCTCTTATCGCCTCATTTGTTGACATTAAATTAATCAATAATTCGCCCGCCACCAGCCAAATAATGAATAAAATAAAGCCAATTAAAAATGCCCAAAATATTGTTAACCTTAGAGCGCTGATAAACTGAACCTTGTCTTTTGCCCCCACTGCCTTACCGCATAAAACTTCTGCCGCCTGCGCCTGTCCGTCTAAAAAATAGGCGCTGATAAGCATAAAATAAATTAAAATTTCATTGGCGGAGAGAATAATATCACCCATACGTGAAACTTGGGCGGTAAACCAGGCAAAGCTGAACATTAATAGGGCTGAACGTATCATTAAATCACGACTGAGGGCAAAGAAACGCTTTATGGCAGCCAAATCTAATAAATTTTTTCTGCTTATTAATTGTAGAATTTTCCTCCCAAAGCCAAAATGTCTAATGACCAAATAAATACCCAAAAGAGAAGAGCAAGCCTGCCCAATTAGCGTAGCCAGAGCAACACCAAAAACCTCTAAATTAAAAATATAAACAAATATTATTGATAAAATTATATTAAGAACATGGATTAAAATTTGCAACAACATGCCAATAGTTGCTGCTCCTCGCCCATAAAACCACCCCAACAGGGCAAAATTTAACAGAACAAATGGCCCCGACCATATTCGGGTAGCAAAATAAATTTCATATGGCTTTAGGCTTTTTTCACTAGGCGCCAATAAAAATGCTGCCAGATCAATTATTGGCCGCATAAAAATTATTGCTATCAAGCTTAAAAAAAGGGCAAAAATTGCGGCACGCAACAAATGCACCAAACCTTCATCTTTATCCTTTGCTCCCACTGCCTGTGCGCTAAGGCCGGCCGTGCCAATTCTTAAGAAAGAGGCAAGAGAAGCAAGAGTTGAAAAGGCCAATCCCCCAAGCACAACACCGGCCAATAAGGCAGCATCGCCCAGACGCCCAATAACGGTTAAATCAACTAATCCTGCAAGCGGCTCAGTTATAAAGGCTAAAGTAGCCGGAATTGCAATTTTTAATATATCTTTACTATTTATCTCAGAAGAGCCATTAGCGGCCTTATTTATAGCCATTATTTACGGATAATTTCCGGCTTTCCTGGCACTTGGCAAAGGGGCATAAGCTCAATCAGATTAATATTAATATGTGCAGGCTGGTTTGCAAGCCACCATACTATATTAGCTATATCTTGGGGCAAAATAGGCTCAACACCTTTATAAAAATCTTCATTTGCCTGTTTATCGCCATAGGTTCTAACTTGCATAAATTCTGATTTTGCCATTCCCGGCGCCAATTCAGTTACGCGAATATTTGAGCCAGCCAAATCGGTCCTTAAATTATAGGAAAACTGACTGACAAAGGCTTTTGTCGCTCCATAAACATTGCCGCCCGGATAGGCAAAACGCGCAGCGACCGAGCCAACATTAATTATTGATGCCCCTTTACCTGCATTTTTTAATAGGGGAATCATTTGCTGAGTTGTATAAATTAACCCCAAAATATTAGTTTCAACCATAATGCGCCAATCTTCTTCTCTAATATTAGGAATTGGATTTAGACCGAGCGCTAATCCTCCATTATTAAACAGACAGTCCACAATCTTAAAATCATCGGGCAAATTGGCTATAGTATTTTTAATATCTGCATGTTTGGTTAAGTCCATTTTTGCAATATGGATTATTCCCTCTGGATAATCATTTTGTAATTTTTCTAGCCGCTGTAAACGCCTTCCGGTCGCAATCACTTTCCAATTATTTTTTGCAAATAAATGGGCAGTTGCTAAGCCAAAACCAGCCGTTGCCCCCGTTATAAATATTGTTCTCTTGCGCATAAATTTACTCTCACTGATAATTTAATATAATTTACCCTCTATCTTCATTTGCCAAAATAAATAAAGCAACAATATTATTCAAATAAAGAATTAAACTTAAAGAAGAATTCTAGCAAGTAAAATAGCAACCAGAATTAGACAAACAAGCCAGGTCATTGAAGCGCGTAGGCGAGCATAAAATCTGGGCACCCCCGAAGACCAGACGTCCCAAGCTCCTTGCAAAGCAAAGCCAATAGTTAAAATAAGCAAGCCAAAATCATATGGCATTAGCAAAATAAAAAACCCTATGGCCGAACCCAGCATGCCAACAATAAAGGTTAAATCTGATCCCGCGCCCCCTTGTAATCTCAAACCCCATCTAACACCACCAAGAAAAGAAAGGATTATCACACCAAAACCAATTATAGCTTTTTCAAATATATTGATATCAAGCGGCAAAATATCGGGATTAAATGTCGCAAATAAAGCAATAATAAATGGTAAAAGACCTAAAATTGCCGCCAAAGTTACTATATGCGACCAAAATGGAGGAACATGTGACATTTTATTTCCTTTCAATTATGGATAAATTATAATTATTCATAATCAACGCTTTGCCTTTCATATCATCTCCATTTGTTGACCCGATTAATTTATCTACGAAATGCAACTCCTCCAAGCCAGCCGGTAAATAATGCCAGAATAACTGTAATAATACCATAGGCCAAAGGATATTGTTTTGCGCTACTCCCCAATAAACGTTCAAAACCGGTTTTGCGAACAGAAAATCCAGCCGATTTCTGCGCGATTAATTCACCATTTTTGAATAAATAAATAGTTGCCAGATAGCTTCCTACAGGCACATCGGAGGGTAATTCTAATCTGAGGGAAAAAAGAGTATCTGATAGAAATTTTACCCCATGTTCATTTATCCCAAACAGACCTTTTTTCATCATAAGGCGAGATAGTTCTTTGGCAAAAATCTCTCTATTAGCTTTCCCACGCACTTTAACTAAAAAGGGTTGTTTTTGCGGCATAATATCCGCTATTTTATCCAATGGCTTACTTGAAAAATCATCAATTTTATCGCTTGCCAAAAGCCAATAATAAGAGGGAATATTTTCAAAAATCAGCTCTTCATTATTTAGCCAAATTCCATATTGTTTATTTTTTTTTCTAACCACCCGATTAACCGCCGGTCCCTTTATTGTTACAATAATAGAAAAGGGACCTTCAATATAGGGTGTTTTTGCTCCGATTTGTGGCTCAATATTACCAAATATTGTTAAACTATCGCCACTAAAACCCTGATCTATAGATATTTCCTTATCCGTTAATGCGCTGATAATTCGCTGCGCAAAAGAGGGAGTTAGAGAAAATAAAAATAAGGAAATAATAATGATTATATATTTAAGCAACCCCATTATCTTATCTCCGCTAATGTGATTAATGAGGTTGAAAATATATCATCCGGAGTAAAAATCAGGCTTGAAGCAAAACGTAAAGCAACCAGCAAAACAATTAATGCCAACATTGCTCTTAACTGATCAGCACGTAAAATTTTACCAATTGAAGCCCCAAATTGTGCACCAACCACACCACCAACCATCAGACAAAATGCCAATAATATATCAACGGAATAATTACTAGTTGCGTGTAATATTGTTGCGGCCGCCATAATAGCTAAAACATGCACTAAAGAGGTTCCTATTACGACCGAGCCGGGAACGCGCAAAATATAAATTAGCGCAGGCACCAAAATAAATCCGCCCCCTATTCCCAAAAGCGCACCCAAAAAACCAATTGAAGCACCAATAATAAGAACGGGTAAAACCGAAACATAAAGATTGGAGCGCTTAAAGCGAATTCTTAATGGCAATCCGTGTACCCAATTATGTTTTCCTGGCAATTTAGTTGGTAATTTTTCTCCTCCCCTATAGCGCCATAATGAGCGTAATGCCTCAATCAGCATAATTATACCGATAGAGCCCAAAAAAATCAGATAGCCAAGCGAAATAACTAAATCCAATTGCCCTATCTGTCTTAGGGCTGAAAAACTATAAACCCCTAAAAAAGCGCCAATAATTCCGGATAAAATCAAATAAAGCGCCAAATGAAAATCAATTAAATTACGCCGCATATAGCTAAGGGCGCCAGAAGTTGAAGCTGCTACAACCTGCCCCGTAACTGACGCAACCGCAACGGGAGCCGGAATGCCAGAAAAAATCAATAAGGGAGTAAGCAAAAATCCTCCCCCCACGCCAAACATTCCGGATAAAAAGCCTACAATACCACCTATTCCAATAAGGAAAAATAAATTTAGTGAAAGTTCAGCAATGGGAAGATAAATTTGCACCTGTAAATTACCACTATTCTTAGCCTGCCCTAGCAATAGGTCTTAATTATTTTGCCGTCAACGCCCCATAAATTATTTTGCAAAATATATTAAGCAATATTAAACTGGCTGCGAACCAAGCACGGCGAGAAGACGCGGATTAACCGCTCCTGAAACCGACATACCGGTTTCTCTTTCAAATTCCTCAATGGCGCTTTTTGTGCGCGGCCCCATAAGCCCGTCAGGAGTGCCAACATCATATCCTAGCCTATTAAGCGCAATCTGCACTTTTTTGATAATTTCGCTATCCCTAATGGTTGGGCCGGGGTTAAATTTTTCCGCCCAAGTGCCAATGGGCGCAAAATTTGCCCTAATATTCACTTCTTTGCCTTGCCATTGAGCAACTTCTCTTTTCACCTGCATGATAATGTCGCTATTTAGGGAACGAGCTATATCATCGCGCGCTTTAGCAGCCTCCTTATCGCCATTTTTGGCCGCCAGAGCAAACCAGAAATAAGCAGTTTTCAGATCTTGTTTTACTCCTAGTCCACGCGCATATAACATTCCCAAATTAAATTGGCTATCAACCAGACTATGATTTGCTGCCCGCTCAAACCATTCGGCAGCCTCCGAAAATCTTGCTTCACCCAATTTTCCTTCGGCATAGAGTGAAGCAAGATTATGCATAGCCATGCGATTACCCGCCTCTGCTGCCCGCTGATACCATAATTTGGCCAATTCATAATTTTGCTCTACCCCCTTACCGCTCTCATATAGTCCCCCAAGCCTTAAAGCAGCCGGCGCAAAGCCGCTTGCACCGGCGCGCTCATACCATTTGGCGGCGCTAGCAAAATCCTGTTCAATTACCTTACCCTCACCATATATAGCCCCAACCTCAAATTGGGCTCTTGGATCGCCATTTGCCGCCGCTTCTCTAAGTTCAATTGGGCCAATTTTTTCATCGGGCAGTTCTAAATTTATTGGGGAGGGCTTAAAAATTTGCACTAATTCATCTATGTCAGCCTCTTTATCTTTATCCCCAATTGAGCTGGTAGAAATTGAATTATCTATTAAGGGCTGACTACTGGTAACTTGCAAAGGTTCAGCAATTATAATAGTCTCATTTGCCTTGCTGTCATTATTAGCAACACTATTTTGCTCTATTATGCGCGGCTTTGTTGCTATTGTTTCATTTTTTTCCATTTGCGTTGAATTTACGCCAAAACGCTCAATATCAGACCTATCTGGCTCAGCTTCATCAATTATTGGGTGCGGCTGTTGGGGTATTTCTATTTCACTATTCTTACCATCAATTTCATCAATAATAGCCGACTCGCTAACCACATCATCTTGTGAAGCGGATAAATTATTATTATTTTCATTTTTTCCAAAAAATAAATTGACCGAAAGAACAATTATTATTGCTAGCGCTCCCCCAAGCAATGCTGGCCTGAAATATTGAGAAATAGTGGGTTTTTTCTCTATTTGCGCAGCGGAAATATTTTCTATTTTCTCTTTTCCTTGTTTAGTAAATATTTTAGAAAAAATATTCTTTATTAAAGAATTAGAGGCTAAATTAACTTGCTCTCTTTCATCAATTTTAGAATCTTGCCCATCCAAAGGGTCATTTTGATTATTTATATTTTCTAAATTTGGTTTCTTGTCCAGCTTTGGCTCTGTTTGCTCTTCATTTTGCTTTTTTGCTTTATCAAGAATAGTTGTAAAATTATTATTTTTTAATTTGGAAATTATTTTTTCAAAAAATGATTGCGGCTCTGGAGCAACTATAAAAGTCTTATTTTGTAAAATAGAAGCCCGCCTTGCCGCCTCAATAAAAGTATTCTTATTGGTCGTTCCGGCTGTAAAATTATTTTGCTCAATATTATTTTTTTCTTCATATTCATATTGGTTTTTTTGTGCTTCTTCTCCTCCCTTCATAAAGGATGAACTAGTTTGCGCCGAATTAGAGTCCTCCCCCTTAAAATTGGTCTCATTATCATCATCAAAAATGGAGCGGGGGCGAGCCGGTTTTTCATTTGCTAAATTATTATGTATAAAATTATGCTCAGATTTAATATTTTCTTCGTCTGAATTTTTCCCTATTGAACTATCACCTAAAGAAGGCTCATTTGCTGAAAATTTTGCTTTTTCGCTTTCCTTTTGTTCCTTTTGTTCATCCTCAATTAGGTGCTTTTTTTCTTGCAAATTTGGCGCAAAAGGTTGATTCTTTTCAATCTTGAAATTAGCTGTTCCATATTGTGATAAAATTGGCTCCTGCATTAAAGAGACTTCATCTTTTTTTGCTTTATTGGCAAAAATTTCAGAACCTTTAACTGTCCCCTTTAGCCTTTCCTCATTATCTCCATTAGCCAGCTCATTTTCCACAAATTCTCTTTGGATAATTCCGCTAGTATCTTCTTGCATAATATTTTCAAATTCTTTTGCAAGATTAGGATCCAGCTCTTTATCACTCTCATCGGCGAGATCAAGAAAATTCTCAAACTGTCCTTTACTTTCCCGCCCAATATTTTGATAATTAGCAATATTAATTTCTTCCAGTGAATTTTTTTGTTCACTATTCTCATCATCAGTAAATATACGTCTTTTAATTGATTTTAATGCTTGCTCAACGCTTAGCGCGCTGGCTTCAACCAAAGAAGAATTAAACTGACTTTGTAAAAAATTATTATTATCCTCATTCCCATCGCAGCCAACTTCGCTATCGTGGCTAGTTTTATTATTATCTTCCTTATCGTCCCTATTATTTTCTCCCTTAATATCTTCCTCAGCAATTTTAGAGAAATTATTATTATTGTTCCCCTCACTGAGATTTATATTGTCTATATTTTCCCCTTCGCCAGCGCGCAGAGCCTCTTCTAATTTTGCAAGGCGCCTATCAACCTTCTCAATTCCATATTGCACATTATCAAGATTTTCTTCGCTTAATTGCACGGCAAAATTATTTAATAATTTTGTCAGTTTTTCTCTAATATCTTGTAATAACTTAGGGTTGGTCGTCTCCTCATAAATTTCATCTTCCTTTTTATTCCGATAAAATCTGGCAATATTATCCAATTGTTCGCTGGTTCTATTGCCCTGAACAATCAATTTTTCAACTTGCTGCTCTAGTTTTTCAATTGATTTTACACTTTCACTATTTTTAATTTTATAGGCTAGCTCTTTTATTCTTGCTTCTATTTTGGCTTCTAGGGAAGAAAAATTGGGCTCTATAAATTGATAAAGTTTTTCATGTAAAGATTTAAGTTCAAGCTGTAATTCGCCGATTAACTCTTTATTATTTCCTACCTTGCCAATGGCTTCATTTAATATATCAACCCTTTGTAAAATTAAAGAAATATCCTTATTTGTTCCCCCTTCTAAATCACCATTTTCAAGCCGCTGTGAAATAGATGCGGTCTCAGAAGAAATAGCGCCCATTTCCTCAAATAAACGCTCAATATCTTGCGGATCAAGCCCCTGATTTTGCTCTAATTTATCAATTCGCTCATAAATATTAGCAATATTTTCCTTTATTAAGTGCAGATTTTGCGCAAAATCCGCACCAATATTAGTTTTTTCAG
Source organism: Hyphomicrobiales bacterium (assembly GCA_015490455.1). Classification (GTDB taxonomy): domain Bacteria; phylum Pseudomonadota; class Alphaproteobacteria; order Rhizobiales; family Devosiaceae; genus S141-66. Next base: position 19,596 of record WFXU01000074.1, on the reverse strand, counting down.
AATAATCACCATTTTGTAATTCGGCTAGTTTTTCAATATTTTCTGCCTGTAATTTCCTTAGATGCTCTACATTTTCTTCTTGTAATTTGGTTAAATGTTCAACATTTTCAGATTGTAAATTTATTAGCTGTTCAACACTTTGCGTTTGCAATTCCGATAATTGCTCAACATTTTTGGCTAAGCTATCAAGACGTTTATTCAAATTTACATAATTTACTTCTGGGGCTTGGCTTAATAGGGCGGTTATTTTTTCTATTTGCTGCTCAAATTGAGCAAAATTTTTTCTCTCCCCTTCAGCTATAGATAGTTGCTCTATTTGTTTAGATAGTTGTGCTATTTGCGATGATAATTCTTCCAGTTCTGGATTTATTTCTTGCGAAGAAGCATATTTTTTTTCAAATTGCTCAAGACGGGCAGAAATTCTTTCCAATGTTTGCGCATAATCATTAAAGCGTTTTTCATTAGAGTCATTTTTGTTGATATTCTTATCGTTTGTCTGCATCTCCCCCATTTGCATTTCTTCTTTTATATTTTGCATGGGAGTGGACTGGTCATATATTGGCTGCGCTGAAGGGCTATTTTGTAGATTATTTGCCGTAAAATTTTCATATTGGTGGGGAGGAGGGGAAGAAGGGGGGTAATGATAATTTTGTTGGTGCGGATTTTGCTGGTGCGGGTTTTGTTGATAATTTGCACCACCCCCACTAGCATATTGATTATTTATTGGTGCTTGCGCGGCCGAAAGCGCTACCTGGCTTTCCACCTGCCCCAATAGACTCACCAAATTTGCCCTTAGTGCCTGCCAATCGCTGGTTTGATATATTGGCGCATCTGTTTGTGCGCCCCCCTGCTGTCCAGCAAATTGGCCACCGGCAAAATTATTATTGAAATCGGGTTGATAATTATAATTATTCGAATCAGCATATTGATTTGAGAAACCATGTCCTCCAGGTGAATTTCTCCAATTATATGGACTTTTCCTATTATTTTGAGCCTGCTGCCGCGTCATATATTTTCCAGCCATTATTTACTAAAACAATGAATAACAGGTCTGATGAGACCTCCTAAAATTCAGTTTTGATAAAACATAGTAAATAACGGGTTAATTATTGTCGCATTTTGACACTATTTGCATTTGCTAAGCCAAAATTTGGCAAAATTCTTCTATTTTGCTAAATTCAGCTTTTTTGCTAGGCAAGCCACGATGGTTTTCCACAAATATTTGCTTTAACACTTGCAAGCCTAAAATATTTCAAACAGCCTATAAGGGCTATCTTACTAATTTTAACCAATTAAGGGGGAATATTTATGCTCAAAGAATTTAAGGAATTTGCTCTGAGGGGCAATATGGTAGATATGGCTGTAGGTATTATAATTGGGGCAGCTTTTGGCGCATTGGTCAAATCACTAGTGGATGATGTATTAATGCCAATTATTGGCTTATTTATTGGTGATGTTGATTTTTCAGCCTTAGTGCTGGGGCCGGTTAATATTGGCCTATTCATTAATGCCGTTGTTGCCTTTATTATTATTGCCTTTGTTTTATTTCTTATAATTAAAGGAATGAACAGCTTAAAGCGCGAGGAAGAAGAAAAAGCTCCGGCAGAGCCTCCTAAACAGGAGCTATTATTAGCTGAAATTAGAGATCTCCTAAAAAATAAATAATATTAAATCTAAAAAGTAAAATCCAAAAAATAGGCGCTTTATTAGCGCCTATTTAGTTTTCCAGTGATTTTATTCCATTAAGAAAAAATTAACTTGACAAATCATAGGAAAAAATACCTACATTAAATAGGTATTCGCACCTACGGATAAACCTTCTCGCGAAGAAACAATACTTATTGCAAACTGCTAAGAGTGATTCACCTTATGGGCTTTCATTAGGAGAGAATTACAAAATAAATTTTAGACTAAAAGCCTATTAAACAAGGCACTGGGGGCAAAATGACTATGAATGAAGAAATATATTACCACTCTTTTTTCAATCGAGATAGATTAGTTCATATTGTAGACCCGGATCCGGGAACCTGCGAGGCGCTGAGTGTTCTATTTAGACTTGAGGGATTTCAGACCAGATTCTCCCTTGATAGAGAAGGACTATATTCCGCTATGGAGCGCAGAAATCCTGACGTAATTATTCTTAATTTGCATATTGATGGTGAAGAAGGTTTTACTACCCTTAAAAAAATAAAGGCCAAACGAACAGGAACGCCGGTTTTTTTAATATCTGATCTAAATGATGTTGATGGCGCTGTGCAGGCGATGAAAGAAGGCGCAACCGACGTTGTAACAAAACCTATTGATAGCGAAAAACTTGTCAGATCTGTTCGTGATGCCTTACGGCGTGATGTGCATTTGGGGGCAGTGCAGGGAGGACGTCGCCCAATAGAAATACGCGGTTTTAACCAATTAACCCCGCGTGAAAGAGAAGTTTTGCAACTTATCACAAATGGTCAATCTAACAAAGAAGCGGGGCGGGATTTAGGTATTTCACCGCGAACGGTAGAGGTGCATCGGGCACGTGTAATGGAAAAATTAGGGGCGCGTAACACTGCCGATTTGATGCGTATCGTCTTAACCAGCTAAAATAAATATATTTTCCTCTCTCTTTCCCATTAGTTCCCCTTCTAGGGGGAACTAACGCCTCACAAAATAGTGAAAAGAAAATTACAAAATTATTTGAATTTTTCTGTTAATTTACTCGGAGTCCATTATATTGCAAATGAGATAAATCCGATTTAATTAGAGTGCGAAAAGGCGCGAATGTGAGAGAGATAATGAAAACCAATAATATATTTTCAAATTATTCTAGTTATTCTAGGATTGTTCTAGCCTTTATTTTGCTATTTTTTACAATTATTGGGGCATCAGCATTTGCCCCTAATAAAGATCTAACGAACCAGCAAACTTATGAATTAATGCAACAAGATAGGCTAATTTTAATTGATATTCGCACTAAAGCCGAATGGCAACAAACCGGAATTGCCAAAGGTGCCCTAACAATAGATATGATGGATAAGGATTTTTTAGAAAAAATAGCTAATATTAGGCTTGATAATCCTGCAAAGACCATTGCCTTTATTTGTGCATCAGGCCGGCGCTCATCTATTGTGTGGGCGGAGTTAACAAAACGCGGCTATAAGAATATTTATTCAGTTTTTGGCGGCACAACGGGAAATGGCGTTGCCGGCTGGATAAAGGATGGTCTTCCCATTGAAAAATATTCTGCAAATTAGGGCATTTCTTGTTATATTGAACCATTTTTGATGGAGTTAAATCAGTCCACTTTGCAAGGCGCGGTGCGCGGGGTGATCGGTTGATCGTTTCCATGCCGAACCTAAGCTAGATGGGCTAATTTGCCCATCTAGGGAGCGGTTTTTCACGCTTTGTAAGGCTTTGTTATATTGTGCTTAGGTCAGTTGGACAATGGCGCGAAATATGCCTTTTCAGCAAATGCGAAAAAACGCTCAAATAATTCAATATAAGCAGGAATGCTCTAGTTGATAATGAAGATTTGTCGTTCAGAAGTCGGAAGTCGGAAATCAGCAGAATATTTTAACTCTGTCATAAACTTAATAGTCCACCCCCATAACCTCCCCCGCAATTCCCCATGCCCCAGCCATTCACCCTTCCAAAACCACGCCCTGTAATCAAATAGCTTAGCAGAATAAATAATTAGCTTGCACTTTGTAAAAGAAAGAACTTTGAAACATTATAATTATGATCCAAATATTGGAAGTGATAAGCAGCGAGGGTTAGGGTTAGGGTTAGGGCGAGAGACAGAAATCAGAAATCGCAAAATATCTATCAAAATTGCAGGAAAACTGCATATAAGAGGTAAAATCTTGCAATATTAAATGCCCAGCAAAAGCAAAATATTAATGTGTTAAAGATTTTTCACGGCCGACAAATTAGCCAATTGCAACCCGGCATAGCTTAATAATTATCCTACTCCTTTGGCAAATTTAAGCGATCCCAAATTTGGGTTAGGGCAAAAATTAATTTTTCTATCATTTCATCAGTATGAAAGGGGGTAGGAGTAATTCTAAGACGCTCACTATTAGGCTCAACCGTTGGGAAATTTATTGCCTGAATATAAATATCATATTCTTTTAACAATATTTCACTGGCCAATTGGCATTTTTTAGCATCTTTCACCATTAAAGGAATAATATGGCTATTGGTGGATATTATAGGTAAATTGGCCTTTTTCAGTGCCTGTTTGGTTTTGTCCGCCTTTATTTGCAGCATTTTTCTTTCGGTGGAAGAATTTTTCAAATATTCAACTGAGGCAAGAGCGGCCGCACAAATTGGTGGGGCAAGAGAAGTTGTAAAAATAAAATCTGGAGCAAAGGAGCGAACCACATCAATAATTTCTCTTTTTGCGCTAATATATCCCCCCATAGTGCCAAATCCCTTTGCTAGGGAGCCCTCAATTATGTCAACTTCGTCCATAATATTAAGCGATTGGCAAATGCCAGCACCATTTTTCCCATAAAGTCCAACAGCATGCACCTCATCAATATAGGTAAGCGCATTATATTTTTTGGCTAAATTAACAATTTCCTTAATTGGAGCAATATCCCCATCCATTGAATAAAGCGATTCAAACGCTATTATTTTGGCCTTTTCCCTATCGATGCCCTTTAATAATTCCTCTAAATGTTCAATATTATTATGGCGAAAAATTTTCTTTTCTACTCTAGAATTGCGAATACCCGCAATCATTGAGGCATGATTTTTCTGATCGGAAAAAATAACAGCTTCCCCCAGCAATTTAGCTATTGTTGAAATAGTTGCCTGATTGGCAATATAGCCAGAAGTAAAAATAAGTGCCGCCTCTTTTTGGTGTAAATCGGCCAAAGATTTTTCTAATTTTACAATTTCACTATTAGTGCCGGAAATATTTCTTGTTCCACCCGAGCCAACTCCAATTTGCGTAAGCGCTGATCTGGCCGCCTTTATAACCAAATCATTTTGCCCCATCCCAAGATAATCATTTGAGCACCAAATAGTGACATATTTTTCTTTTCCCTCATTATCTTTGTAAATTGCCAAAGGATATTTTTTTCTAACACGTCTAAGATTAGCAAAAATCCTATAGCGATTTTCGCTATGTAATTTATCCAGCGCCGCTGAAAATATGTCTAAATATTCTTTTCTCAAACCAAAACCCTTAATATCTTGATAATTTACAATATCACGATAAGGTCACATTGTTCTATGATAATTAACCATATAATACATATATTTTTTGATATATATACTAATGGAAAGGTTTTACCATGAAATATAAAATTTTAGCAGTCAGCATTATTGCTCTTAGTCTGAGCGCATGCACCACAACTAATCCTTTTACTGGTGAAACGCAACTCTCAAATACTGCCGGAGGCGCTTTGATAGGCGCTGGAGGAGGAGCAGTGGGCGGCGCAATTATTGGCGGCGCTGTTGGTGGAGATCCACGCATTGGGGCATTAATTGGTGCTGGTGTTGGCGCCCTTGCTGGGGGAGCAATAGGAAATTATATGGACCAGCAAGAGGCTGAACTACGAGCGCAGCTACAGGGCACGGGCGTTTCTGTCATCAGAAATGGAGATCAGATATATCTGAATATGCCCTCTAATGTAACATTTGACGTTGGCCAATATAATGTTAAGCCCCAATTTCAATCCACTTTACGTTCTGTCGCGCTTATTTTGCAAAAATATAATAAGACACTAGTTGACGTATATGGGCATACTGATTCTACGGGTTCAGAAGAGAGCAATCTTGAGCTTTCAAAAAAGCGGGCAATAGCTGTTGCAAATATAATTTCCAGCTATGGGGTTGATCCGCGCCGTTTTTATATAGATGGGCGGGGGGAGAGCGAGCCTATCGCATCAAATAATACAGATGCTGGACGCGCATTAAACCGCCGGGTTGAAATAAAAATAATCCCGCTAAGACAATGAGCTAAACCAGCTTTGAAAATTAATAGCTTAGTAAGATTAATATTTGCCGGTATAGAACTTTAATGCAATGATTGACGGATAATTTATTTCTACTGGCTCATTTTGGCTCTATAGTCGGCCGAGAAGATTTATCGCTCAGAAATCAGAAGTCGAATTTGCAACAACAAAGGACAGAGAGCATGGCGGGCGGCTACTCACACCAACCACATTGCTAAAATATATCCTAAACTAACCATCACTCCGAACATTCTCCCCAGTCGCCCTGAACGAAGTGAAGGATTCTTTATCAACCGCAACAAATGCTTCGCTTTCGCTCGGTATGACACATTGTTAACCCTATCATGAACTCAATAGTCTTCGCCCCACTGTTACAATATTATTTCATCCGCCTCCTCTGCCCCATAAATTCATATATCTATTAAAATAAATTCAGCCCTCGCTCCCATAGAGTTCCAAAGCGCTATCAAGCGCTAACTCAACCATATTTTTTAATGAAGTTTGGCGTTCCTTAGCTCCTATTTGTTCTCCGCTCACCAAACAATCACTAATTGTGCAAATTGTAAGGGCTCTTGCGTTAAATCTCTTGGCTAATGTATAAAGGGCTGCCGCTTCCATTTCTACCGCCAAAACATCATGGTTGGGCAATTCGCCATAAGATTTGACCCCGTTAGGAACATAAAAAATATCAGAAGAAACAACTGATGCAACATGGGTTTTATAGCCGCGAGATTTTGCCAGCCTAACCGCTATTTCCAGCAAATCCCAATCGGCAAAGGGGGCATAATGATAGGGCAAAAAACAATCATTCATTGAACTATCGGTTGTTGCGCTCATGGCAATTATAACATCGCGTAATTTGACTTTTTTGCTTAATCCGCCACATGTTCCAACCCGAATAAGATTTTTGGCCGCGTAAGTTTCAAGTAATTCGTGAATATATATGGCAGCTGATGGTTGCCCCATGCCTGTTGCCTGAACCGAAACTCTTTGCCCTTTCCAATAGCCCGTATAGCCTAGACAATTTCTCACCCTATTTACTAATTTTGCATTCTCAAAGAAATTTTCGGCAATCCATTTGGCGCGTAAAGGATCGCCGGGTAATAGGATAGTTTCGGCATAATCGCCCTTTTTTGCTTCATTATGTGGGGTCATTTTTCTCCCTTCAAATTATCTTTGCTTGTTTAAGCCAACCGCTTGACCTATAAAGTTAGTTAGTTCATTTAACTATATAGGTAGAATTAGTAATTGCCAATCTATTGGTTTTACAAAATTTAATTTATGCATTTGAATTAGATTTTAGAAAGTGAAAAAATGGAAAAATTTATTAGTCTGAGCGGAATAGCTGCGCCTATGCCAATGGTGAATATTGATACGGATATGATTATCCCAAAGCAATATCTTAAAACCATTAAAAGAACGGGGCTAGGAAAAGCGCTTTTTTCTGAAATGCGCTATAATGAAGATGGTAGCGAGAATAAGGATTTTGTGCTTAATAAACCGGCTTATAAAAATGCTACAATTTTGGTTGCGGGTGATAATTTTGGCTGTGGCTCAAGCCGTGAACATGCTCCTTGGGCGATTAAAGATTTTGGCATAAAAGTGATTATTTCAACCTCATTTGCCGATATATTTTATAATAATTGTTTTAAGAACGGGATTTTACCTATCATTGTAAGTGAAGAAGAACTGGATAAATTAATGGAAGATGCGGGGCGCGGCTCTAATGCTAGGCTGCATATTGATTTAAGAGAACAAACCATAACTAGACCTGATGGAGAGATTATCCATTTTGATATTGAGCAAGGAAATAAAGAAAAATTACTTGAAGGCCTAGATGATATTGCCAATACACTTAAAGATGAGAATAAAATAAGCACCTATGAACAAAAAATGGCAAAGAATCAGCCTTGGTTATAATTAACTTTAAGAAATAACATGGTTAAAAAAATTTCATCAGGGTCAGATTTTGAAAAGGAATTTTCTTATTCGCGTGCCATAAAAGATAAAGATATGATTTATATTTCTGGCACAACGGGATATGATTATGTTGAAATGGTTCTGCCAAAATCGGTTGAAATACAGGCAAGAAATGCCATTTTTACTATCAAAAAGACCCTAGAGCAATTTGATAGCTCGTTAAATGATGTGGTGCGGGTTCGCTATTATATAAAGAATAGGCAAGATATAGAAAAAATAGCTCCCATCATTAACCAAGCCTTTTATCATGCAAGGCCCGCTGCAACTATGATAATTACGGATTTAATTGAAGAAGAGATGAAAATTGAAATAGAAGTAAGCGCAAGAATTGGCGCTTATAATAGCTAAAGATAGGTTTAATATGTCACAAAAATTATTTTTATTACCCGGTGATGGAATTGGCACCGAAATTATGGCAGAAGTTGAAAAGCTAATTGCTTTTCTAAACAAGAACAAAAATACCGATTTTTTTTATGAAAAAGGTCTGGTTGGTGGCTCTGCCTATGATGAATATGGTGTTGCAATTAGCGATGAAGATATGGCAAAGGCGTTGGAGGCTGACGCGGTGATTTTTGGCGCGGTTGGCGGCCCTAAATGGGATAATGTCGCCTATGATAAACGTCCAGAAGCCGGGCTGTTGCGCTTACGAAAAGATTTAGGACTATTTGCTAATTTACGCCCGGCAATTTGCTATCAAGCGCTTGCTGATGCTTCTTCATTAAAACGCGAACTTGTTGAAGGATTAGATATTTTAATTGTGCGTGAATTGACCGGCGGGGTTTATTTTGGCGAGCCAAAAGAGATTATTGAGCTGGGAGATAATGAACATGGCAAACAGCAAAAAAGAGCGATAGATACGCAACTTTATGAAAGCTACGAAATTGATAGGATAGCGCGGGTTGCCTTTGATATGGCGATAAAACGTAATAAAAAACTACATTCCGCTGATAAAAAGAATGTAATGATTTCCGGCGTTTTATGGGACGAAGTAGTGCGCGAGGTAGCAAAAGATTATCAAGAAGTTGAGTTTCATCATATATTAGCGGATAATTGCGCCATGCAATTAGTGCGTAACCCCAAACAATTTGATGTTATTGTTACCGATAATTTATTCGGTGATATTCTTTCAGATGCAGCGGCAATGTTAACCGGTTCGCTCGGTATGTTACCTTCAGCCTCACTTGGCGCGATAGATAAAAAGACAGGCAAGAGAAAAGCCCTTTATGAGCCGGTGCATGGCTCAGCACCCGATATTGCCGGCAAAAATATAGCCAACCCAATTGCCATGATAGCTTCTTTTGCTATGGCCTTACGTTATTCTTTTAATATGATTGAATTAGCTGATGAAATTGAAAATGCTATTTCTGGCGTATTAGATGATGGTTTACGCTCTGGCGATATTATGCAGGAAAATTGTCAGCAAGTCTCAACCAGTGAAATGGGTGATGCAATAATTGCTAAATTATGATGCAATAATCATGAAAAAATTATTGGTACAATTATTTACTATAATTATTATTGGTGCTGTTTTTAGCGCCAATATTGCTAAGGCACAAAGCCTATCTGTTTCAGAAATTCGCATAGGGCTTATGGCGCATTCTGTTGATAGGCCAGGCCCGAATAATGAACCGCTTAATTTTACCAGAATTGAAGATATAAGCTTTGAAATGCTCTTCTTTTTACCAGATATTGATGCTTTTACATGGATCGGCTCACCAAGAATAAATCTTGGCACAACTATAAATAGTAAAGGGCGTGAAAGTAAAATTCATTTAGGGTTAACTTGGCAGGCAAAGATTTTTGACAGCGGATTTTTTGTTGAGGGAACATTGGGAGGAGCAGTGCATAATGGCGCGTTAAATGGGGTTAGCGAACCATTACGCAATTTAGGATCACGCTTTTTATTTTATGAGGCAATTGGAATTGGTTATGAATTTAGCGATAATTTAACTGCAATTCTATTTGCCGAACATGCTTCAAATGCCAATTTTGTTCAGCCAAATGAAGGAATTTCTAATATAGGCTTAAAAATGGGCATTTCCTTTTAGGCTGCCTCAATAACCTTATTTACTATTTTAACGCCGGTTTTTGGATCTCTTATGAAACTATATTGCATACATTTTTCAATTCCCCGCGCTGGAGCCCTCTTTATCTGATTATTTTCAACAATCCTTCTTCTATCGGGGCCAAAAAATCGTGCGGTTTCATAGTAAATTGCCATATTATTCAGATGTTTTCTTAGGCGCCTATTTATGGTTTCATCATTGATCGGGCTGGCAATAATATCATCAAAACCGTTTGCAATAGATTGTTTTATTATTTCTGATGAGGGGTTATCGCAAAGATGGATTATGGGGAAAAATCTGACATTATGTCTTTTGCAAATACGAATAGGACGTAAAATTTCACTTACCTTAGAAAAATTATCAATTTGCCCGAACAAAAAAAAGCAAATAGGGGTTTGTTTTGCTTGTTGTTCAACCTGCGCAAGAGAAGAAAAATGAAGAATATGGGAAAACCCTGCCCTTTGCGCCAAATTTTTTACAAAATTATTATTTTTTGATTCAACTAAAAATGCAGAACATTCAATTACAGATCTCATTAATATTCCCAATTATGGCGGTTGATTAGAACCATAATATGCAAAAATAAATATTACGTATATATGCTTAATATTGATTTAAGGGGCTGGTATTAATTATAATTTTTGACCAATTGATAAAATTTTTATTTTGCGCTATTCTCTTTGTCAAAAAGCAAATGGGAGAGGGAAATGGTTAAAAATCGCCCAAAAGAGGGAGTAGTTGCAAAACGGCTTAACCATAGAGAATATAAGGATAATTTTTGTGATTTACACCCGCCTTTAAGCTGGCAGGAAGCCTTAAATGAAACTAGTAATTGTCTATTTTGTTTTGAGGCTCCATGCCAAACGGCCTGTCCAACTAATATTGATATTGCCATGTTTATTAGGCAAATATCCACAAATAACACGCTTGGAGCGGCTAAAACCATATTTGATAGAAATATTTTTGGAGCAATGTGCGCGCGTGTTTGTCCGGTTGAAATATTGTGCGAGCAGGCCTGTGTGCGTCTTGAAGCTGTTGGTAGGGCAGTAAAAATTGGCGCTTTACAACGTTTTGCCTGCGATATTGCAATAGAAGAAAATGTTCAATTTTATAAAAGAGAGAAAGATAGTGGTAAAAAAGTCGCCATTATTGGCGCAGGCCCTGCTGGTCTTTCCTGTGCCCATCGTTTGGCATTATTTGGCCACCAGGTTGAAATATTTGAGGCAAAAAATAAACCTGGCGGCTTAAATGAATATGGTATTGCAGCCTATAAGACTACTGATAATTTTGCCCAAAAAGAGATAGACTATATTCTATCTATTGGAAATATTTCTATAAATTATAATCAAATTTTGGGGCGAGATTTTACCCTTACAAAGCTGAAAGAAAATTATGACGCAATATTTTTAGCCATTGGGCTTAGTCGGACTAATAATCTACATATTGAGGGGGAGGAAGCTCAAGGGGTTGTTGATGCTATAGATTTTATTGCCGATTTGAGGCAGGCAAATGATTTCAGTGAAATTCCAATTGGCAAAGATGTTGTGGTTATAGGTGGTGGAATGAGTGCCATTGATGCAGCAATTCAGGCAAAATTATTGGGCGCGCAAAATGTTACAATTTGCTATAGGCGGGGGGCAGAAAAAATGGGAGCAAGCGAATATGAGCAAAATTTAGCCCTCTCTAAGGGAGTAATAATAAAACATTATTATGCGCCAAGAAAAATAAAGACTAAAAATGGGAAAGTGGTGGAAGTAGAGTTTGATATTGTCACAGAAAAAAATGGTGAACTTATAAAAACAGGTGAAAAAATTTCTCTTAAGGCAGACCAGATCTTTAAGGCGATAGGGCAAAAATTAAATACTGAAAATCTAAGTGGAATAAAATTAAAATCGGGGCGCATTTTGGTTGATGAGGAAATGCGAACTTCTGAAAAAATGATTTTTGCCGGAGGGGATTGCATTTTTGGCGGCGAGGACTTGACCGTTACGGCGGCAGCCAATGGGCGTGATGCGGCAATAGCTATAAATAAACAATTAAATGCGGGAGGAAATAATGGCTAATTTGCGCAGTGAATTTATAGGTATAAAATCCCCTAATCCATTTTGGCTGGCTTCCGCTCCGCCAACCGATAAGGCATATAATGTTGAAAGAGCATTTAGAGCCGGTTGGGGTGGGGTAGTATGGAAAACTCTTGGTGAAGATGGCCCTCCAATCGTCAATGTAAATGGACCACGTTATGGGGCAATTTTTACTTCCGAAAGAAAATTAATAGGTATGAATAATATTGAGCTCATTACCGATAGGCCATTGCAACTCAATTTACAGGAAATAAAGCAGGTAAAGAAAAATTGGCCTGATAGGGCGGTAGTGGTTTCGCTTATGGTTCCGTGTGAAGAAGAAGCCTGGAAGGCTATCTTGCCCCTAGTGGAAGAAACGGGGGCTGATGGGATTGAGTTAAATTTTGGCTGTCCACATGGAATGAGCGAAAGAGGAATGGGCTCAGCCGTTGGCCAGGTTCCCGAATATATTGAGATGGTTACCCGCTGGTGTAAGGCCAATAGTAGATTGCCGGTTATTGTAAAATTAACTCCTAATATTACCGATATTCGCTATCCTGCTCGGGCAGCCAAAAGGGGTGGGGCAGATGCTGTTTCGCTCATTAATACGATAAATTCAATTACTTCGGTTGATATTGATAATTTTGCTCCTGAACCGACAATTGATGGCAAGGGAACGCATGGAGGCTATTGCGGCCCGGCAGTCAAACCTATTGCGCTAAATATGGTAGCTGAAATTGCACGCGATGAGCAGACAAAATATTTACCAATTTCAGCAATTGGTGGAATTGCAACTTGGCGCGATGCGTTGGAATTTATGTTGCTTGGGGCAGGAAATGTGCAGGTTTGCACCGCCGCCATGACATATGGTTTTAAGATTGTGGAGGAAATGATTACTGGCCTAGAAAATTGGATGGATAAAAAGGGATTTAAGAACATTGATGAATTTATTTCTAAAGCAATAGGAAATGTTACTGACTGGCAATTATTAAATCTAAATTATGTTACTAAGGCCAGAATTAACCAAGATCTTTGTATTTCTTGCGGGCGTTGCTTTATTGCTTGTGAAGATAGTTCTCACCAAGCAATAATGAAGGAAAAAAACAACAAGCGCCATTTTGAGATTATAGAAAGTGAATGTGTTGGGTGTAATCTTTGTGTCAATGTATGCCCCATAGAAAATTGTATTGAAATGGTGCCATTAAAGGCAGGTATGATAGATGAAAGGACGGGAGAAAAAATTAGCGATAAATATGCTAACTGGACTACTCATCCTAATAATCCCGCCTCCGGCTAGGTTGAATATAGTTGGCATATATATTTATATTTTGATGGGTTGGATATAAAACATAAAGGAGATGGAAAATATTGATCTGAGAGAATAGGGGCAGTTGCTCTATAGGTAAACATAAGAGAATATTCCATTTTGCCGGTAATTTATGGGAATAATATTATAGCTGAAAATGGGAGAATGGGAGATAATTGAGACAAGATAATTGAAACAAACAATAAGAGGAGGCAAAAGGGGACTGGCACTTAATATTACAAAATAATGGTGCTGATCCATAAATTTTGGAGAGGAAAATGAGCAGCAAAGTGATTAAGGGCGGAACAATAGTTACTGCTGATAGGAGCTATAAATCAGACGTAAAAATTGAACAGGGTAAAATTGTAGAAATTGGCGAAAATCTTTCGGGCGATGAAATATTGGATGCAACGGGCTGTTATATTATGCCCGGCGGAATTGACCCTCACACTCATTTAGAAATGCCCTTTATGGGGACATATTCCAGTGATGATTTTGAAAGTGGCACACGCGCAGCCCTTTCTGGGGGCACAACTATGGTGGTTGATTTTGCTTTACCCAACCCCGACCAATCTCTTTTAGAGGCTCTTTCAAGGTGGGATAATAAATCCACAAGGGCAAATTGTGATTATTCCTTTCATATGGCTATTACCTGGTGGGGGGAGCAGGTTTTTGATGAAATGCGGATAATTGTTCAGCAAAAGGGAATAAATACATTCAAACATTTTATGGCCTATAAGGGCGCTTTAATGGTTGATGATGATGAGATGTATTCTTCTTTTCGCCGTTGTGCCGAACTGGGTGCTTTACCATTGGTGCATGCAGAAAATGGCGATGTGGTAGCGCAATTACAGGAAAAATTATTAGCAGAGGGTAATAATGGCCCAGAGGCTCACGCCTATTCCCGTCCGCCAGAAGTTGAAGGGGAAGCAACTAATCGCGCTATTATGATTGCCGATATGGTTGGGGTTCCGGTCTATATAGTGCATACTTCATCAGAGCAAGCGCATGAGGCAATTAGACGTGCACGGCAAAATGGTATTCGCGCTTATGGGGAGCCACTAATTCAGCATTTAACTTTAGATGATAGTGAATATAAGAATAAGGATTGGGATCATGCGGCAAGGCGCGTTATGTCGCCTCCCTTCAGGGATAAAAAACATCAAGATAGTCTTTGGGCTGGTTTACAGGCGGGTTCCTTACAAGTAGTGGCAACAGATCATTGCGCCTTTACTACTGAACAAAAACGAATGGGAATTGGTGATTTTACCAAAATTCCAAATGGCACAGGTGGGCTAGAAGATCGTATGCCAATGCTTTGGACATATGGGGTAAATACAGGTCGTCTGACAATGAATGAATTTGTTGCGGTTACCTCCACCAATATTGCTAAAATATTGAATATTTATCCGCAAAAAGGAGCAATTCTTGTTGGGGCTGATGCAGATATTGTAGTTTGGGATCCAAAACGGGAAAAAACTATCTCGGCCAAAACTCAACAAAGCGCAATTGATTATAATGTATTTGAGGGGAAACATGTTGTTGGCTTGCCTCGTTTTACCCTTAGTAGGGGTGAGGTGGTAATAGAGGAAAATCAGGTTAAAACGCGTGAAGGGCACGGTAAATTTGTTTCCCGCGAACCGTTTCAGGCAGTCAATAAAGCGCTTTCAAAATGGAAAGAAATTACTGCCCCACGAAAAGTTGAACGCACCGGCATTCCGCAAAGCGGGGTATAAATGTTTATTTTTTGCTTTAATCTGCTGCCAAAAATAGGCAATAGCCACTTGCAATAGGGCTCAGGGAGGAAAGTTTAATGAGTGAATCGCCCGTAATATCCGCGAAAAATATGTCGCTAATATTTCAGACCAATGATGGGCCGGTGCACGCTCTTGAAAATATTAATCTTGATATTTTTGCCGGTGAATTTGTCTCTTTTATTGGTCCTTCAGGTTGCGGTAAAACCACATTTTTACGCGCTATTGCCGATTTGGAACAGCCAACTTCCGGCACGATAAATGTAAATGGAATGAGCCCAAAGGAAGCGCGGAAAAATCGTGCCTATGGCTATGTATTTCAGGCAGCAGCATTATTACCTTGGCGCAATGTAGAAAAAAATGTTGCCCTCCCGCTTGAGATAGTTGGAGCATCAGCAAAGGAAAAACAAAAACATATTGCCCGCACGCTAAAAATGGTTGACTTAGAAGGGTTTGAAAAAAAATTCCCCTGGCAACTTTCGGGCGGAATGCAGCAAAGGGTTTCTATTGCCCGCGCTTTAGCTTATGATGCAAAAATCTTACTTATGGATGAGCCTTTTGGGGCACTTGATGAGATTGTGCGCGATCATCTAAATGAGCAATTACTCAAATTGTGGGAAAAATCTAACAGCACAATTTGTTTTGTTACCCATTCAATTCCTGAGGCTGTTTATCTTTCAACAAAAATAGTCGTTATGTCACCAAGACCGGGAAAAATTACCGATATTATAATTAACACTTTGCCAAAAGAGCGACCTTTGGAAATTCGTGAAAGTAAAGATTTTCTTGATATAGCTCATAAAGTGCGTGAGGGTTTACGTGCTTCTCACTCTTATGGGGAGGATTAAATGTTGCGTTTTTTGCTAATTTTAGCCGGCCTGATTGTTACAATAGTCCCCGTTTTTGCACAAATAATGGAGCAAAAAGCACAGCCAATAGATAGGCAGGTTAAGGATGGATTTGTTGTTATTGCGCTAATAACAAAAGATGAAAATTGGAAGGAAAAATGGCTCTCTCCCCCTTCAAAACCGCCGGAATTTAAGGGCGCTTATGAATTAGCAATTGGTGAAAAAGCTTATATTTTGACCTTTTTTGCCGGCGCACAAGCGATTAATGGAGAAGTTATTTTATATTGTGATATAAAAACAATATCCCCTAGCGGGAGGGAAAAACAATATCCGGCTAATCTTTGTTATAAAAATGCAAAAACTCCTAAACCAAATTATTTACATATGGTTGGTCTAGATATTGGTTTCACAAGAACAAAGGAAGATGAGATTGGTCTACATAAATTTGAAATAGGGGTGGAAGATAAAGCCAGGCAAATAAGGGTGCCGGTTATGGTTTCAATTAAATATGCTGATGAGAATATAGGAAAGTGAGATATTTAATATGGCTGAGGGAAAATAGCATGATGGGGAGAAAATAGGGTGATAAGGAAAATTTTTTCCAGTAGAGCTTTTGCTATTTTGACCATTTTATTTGCCCTACTTATTATCTGGTATGTGGCAGCCATTAAGCTAAATATGCCCTGGCAATTAAATGCTTATGAAAGGGCGGGAATAGAAAATTGGAGCTATTCTCAATTTATAAAAGATACGCTAAATCAGGATAGGCCTGTTTTGCCTTCAGCTCATCAAGTATTTACTGAAATTTATAAAACCACTTTTTTGAAAAAAATCACTTCTAAACGCTCTTTAATTTATCATGCCTGGATAACTCTTTCGGCAACGTTGCTCGGCTTTGCTATTGGCACTATTTTGGGTATTTTTATCGCTATTGGCATTGTGCATAATAAGGTTTTAGATCGTTCTTTAATGGCATGGATAATTGCCTCGCAAACTATTCCCATTTTGGCCATTGCGCCAATGATTATTGTGGTATTAAACGCAATTGGACTTTCCGGCCTTTTGCCAAAGGCGCTTATTTCAACCTATTTGAGTTTTTTCCCCGTCGCGGTTGGCATGGTAAAGGGTTTTCGCTCACCTAGCAATATATTATTAGATTTAATGCGCACTTATAATGCCTCAAAGAGGCAAATATTTTTCAAATTATTATGGCCCTCATCTTTACCCTATTTATTTACTTCAATGAAGGTGGCTATTGCTATTTCACTAGTTGGGGCAATAGTTGGCGAATTACCAACTGGGGCGGTTGCTGGTCTTGGTGCGCGTTTATTAACCGGCTCTTATTATGGGCAGACCGTGCAAATTTGGGCAGCCCTATTTATGGCAGCAATTTTGGCGGCAATTTTAGTTATGCTTGTTGGTCTTGTTGAAAAACAAATTAATAAATATATGGGATTTGCAAGATGAATTATAGCGCCGCTACTAACTGGATAATAATTATAATAACCATAATATTTTGGTTATTTGCTTGGCTGTTTAATAATTGGCTGGTGGCACGTGAGACAAAGTTCTCTAAATTTCAGACAGTTAACTTTTTTCTTGTGCCGCTAATTTTTGGTATAACTCTATTAGTAATATGGGAAGGTTTTACGCGCGGGTTTAATGTCCCCCATGTTCTATTGCCCCCTCCTTCAATGATCTGGGAAAGAATAATAAATTCAAGCGATATTTTATGGCTTGATTTTAAGCAAACTTTTCTAAAGGCGGTTTTAATTGGTTATGCGCTGGGCTGTGGGGCAGGATTTTTAGTGGCTATCGCCATAGATAGATCTCCTTTTTTGCAGCGTGGTCTTTTGCCGCTTGGTAATTTTGTTTCAGCCCTGCCAATAGTGGGTGTGGCGCCAATTATGGTAATGTGGTTTGGCTTTGACTGGCCATCAAAAGCCGCTGTTGTAATAATAATGACCTTTTTCCCCATGCTGGTAAATAGTGTTTCCGGCCTTGCCGCTTCATCTAATATGGAGCGTGATTTAATGCGCACCTATGCCAGTTCTTATTGGCAGACTTTATTTAAGCTGCGCCTTCCTGCTGCTATGCCCTTTATATTTAACGCTCTTAAGATAAATTCAACTTTGGCGCTCATTGGAGCCATTGTCGCTGAATTTTTTGGCACTCCTATTTACGGAATGGGATTTAGAATTTCAACGGAAGTTGGCAGAATGAATATAGACATGGTATGGGCTGAAATTGCTATGGCAGCGCTGGCTGGATCTCTTTTTTATGGGGCAATTGCCCTTTTGGAGCGCAAAATCACATTTTGGCACCCTTCAATAAGGGGGGTAAGGTAGTTTTGCACCGCAAAATTTGAAATAAATTATAATGGAGATATAATAAATTATAACAAAAGGGAGAAGAAAATGAAAAAAATGATAAAATCTTTGCTGGTTGGTATAATGGCGCTAAGTGCGGCGCCGGCCTTTAGCGCTGAAGAAATAAGTTTGCAATTAAAATGGGTGACACAAGCCCAATTTGCTGGCTATTATGTAGCAAAAGATAAGGGCTATTATGAAGAAGAAGGGCTAAATGTTACAATTAAGCCCGGTGGCCCTGATATTGCGCCAGCCCAAGTTCTTGCTGGAGGTGGGGCAGATGTAATTATTGACTGGATGCCTTCGGCATTGGCAACCCGCGAAAAAGGTGTGCCTTTGGTTAATATTGCCCAGCCGTTCAAACGTTCCGGCATGATGCTGACTTGCAGAAAAGATAGTGGCATTAAAACTCCAGAGGATTTTCGCGGTAAAACAATAGGTGTTTGGTTTTTTGGCAATGAATATCCATTCCTTTCTTGGATGAGCCAATTAAATATTCCAACAAATGGCGGGCCAGATGGAGTTGAAATATTAAAACAAGGGTTTAATGTAGATCCTATTTTGCAAAATCAGGCCGCCTGTGTTTCAACCATGACATATAATGAATATTGGCAAATTATTGACGCTGGAATGTCGCCTGATGAGTTAGTTACTTTCAAATATGAAGATGAAGGTGTTGCTACTTTAGAAGATGGTATTTATGTGCTTGAAGATAGGCTAAAAGATAAAAAATTTGCTGACTTAATGGTGCGCTTTGTTCGTGCTTCCATGAAGGGATGGAAATGGGCTGAGGAAAATCCCGATGAGGCGGCAATGATTGTGCTTGAATATGATGATACTGGTGCGCAAACCGAAGCACATCAAAAACGTATGATGGGTGAAATTATTAAACTCACTGCGGGTTCAAACGGCGCTTTGGATATTGCCGATTATCAGCGCACAGTTGATACATTGCTTGCCGGCGGTTCAGATCCGGTTATCACTAAAGAACCAGAAGGAGCCTGGACACACGCCATTACCGATAAGGCGCTAGGCATGTAATTTATGGCTAAATTAATAATTGGGCTTAATTGGGCGGGACTTTTTCTCTCGCCCTTTTATTTGGTGGGTAATGAGTCGTCCGTGAAGAACTTCTAACATATTGATATTTTGATATTTTGCTCTTATTGCATATTTAATTTTGCAAAATTTGTTCCTTTATGTGTAATTTTCTTACAATTTTGCTATGGATATTTTTGCGTTTTTCGACTTCTGACTTCTGATTT
>WFXU01000073.1 GCA_015490455.1 Hyphomicrobiales bacterium | reverse complement strand
TCACCCTCAATAGTAATAACTTTGCCTGAATTGGTAATCATCGTGCCAAAAGAAGCATTATTAGCAAAAATAGCATGTGCATTTGCTCCAAGTGCATAAATTTCGCCCGAATTATTCACCCTATTATTTTCGTCTAAAATCTGAACAGCATTAGCACCACCGCCAGTGGTTTTCAATATGCCGGAATTGATGAATTCATTATCCTTATCAAGCATTACCACACCAAAACTATCTTGACCACTAGTATTGATCGTTCCTGTGTTGGTTATTTTATTCTTATTAGTAATCTGTATGGCGAAAGAATTACTCCCTTTGGTTGAAATAGTGCCGCTATTGGTAAATTTATTATCATTTGCCAAAGCAGTTGCGAAAGAATTATTACCAGTGGTTGCAACAGTGCCACTATTATCAAAAACATTATTATCACCAAACACAATGGCTACCGAGTTATTGCCTGAAGTAGAGATTGTACCTGAATTTTTAAGATTATTATCATCCGATAATTCTATTGCGCTGGCAGAACCACCTTGGGTTTTAATTTCTCCACTATTGGTAATTTGGTTATTATCATTAACAATAATGGCTGTTCCTCCATCTCCTAGAGTTGTAATAGAGCCTTTATTATCTACAATATTACCATCTCCCAAATATATTCCAAATGCTCCAGCGCCTATCCCACCGCCTTGGGTGTTAATGGCACCTAAATTTGTAACCTTATTATCATTAGTTCCTGAAACGGCAATAAAACCATTAGTAGAGATTGAGCCGCTACTGGTTATGGTAAAACTATCAGCGCTCAAAAACCCATGCCCACCATTCATAACTGTGGTTGGGGTTGAAATTGTATAATCTGCAGCTAAAGCTGAAGATAAAGAATTTGGTGCTAATAAAGCTGTTGAAATAAGCAGGGCTTTACTTAGCCTTTTGAGTGATATTTTTTGCATTTAATTTCCCTTTAACCAGAATGGTGAATCACATTTAGGAAATATTACATTTTTTTATTGCTTATTTCGCCTAGCATTTGCTAGGGAAATGGAAATAAATTTAATTTTTTTGGGGGGTAAAATGTTTGATTTAGAAAGGCTTTATGATAGTGCTCATAAGCGCCTCTCTAAACAAAGCCAAGATTGGGACGGTTTTGCGCAAGATTTTTCTAATATTTTTTCTTCACATATGGCAATTTATTGCACCCCACCAAATAATGAAAAATTAGACCTTAATTCAAAAAATGAACTATTAGCCACTACAGATAAAGCATTGATAGAAGAGTTTTTTGCCAAAGGCATAAATGAGCTTGATCATATGTTTGAGGATAACCCCAATCCGCTTGAGCCATTTAGGCGCACCGATCATATGAGTGATGAAGAATATAGGGAGCATGAAATAACAAAATTATTGCTTAAAAATAATGATGTTTTCTATTTAATGGTGGTTTATGCTATTTTGCCTAATGGCTTTCCTTTGGTTTTATTTTTATGGCGTGGGGAGAATGAAAATGACTATTCCGACGCTGAAAAGCAAAGAATAACCCTCTTTATGCGCCATTTAGCAACTTTAGTGGTTTCCGATGGGGTTAATGTTGATTTTGCAAAAATTATTGGCGCAAAGCCAAGTAAAGAAATTATTGCCTTTGGGGAGAAATATTGTTTAACCAAAACCGAAGTTAAAATCCTATCGTCCCTTATTAACGGCAATTCTCTTAGAATGATAGCCGATGAACTGGATCGCTCTTATGGCACTATCCGTTGGCATGTGCAAAATATCCTAGCCAAATGCCAAGTAAAAAACCAAAAAAACCTGTTAAATGAATTTTATGCTTTGATTAAGCGCTAACTAAAAATATTGCACTTTGCTGAACTAACTCAGCTATTTTTAGAATAAATGTCTAATGGAATTAGCATAATATTCCAATAGGTTTTTTTCTTGCCAGTTAGCACGATATTTACTATCCTCCTCCCTTACAATATGTCTTAGGGTGAGCATACGTAAGCCAACTTCAACCAAATAATCATAATCATTTCTTGGAACATGAATATGGGCTCCATTCTGCTCAATTTTTTTGATAAGATTAAATATTTTATTTCTTATTTCAAATAAAGAAAGAAGGCGCGATCCTTCATCTGCAAAAACACTAGCAACAAGCGAAACGGGCAAGACCGGAATAGCTTTTCCCACTTGCTGCATTAAATATTGTCCTAACTGTTCTATCGCCTTATGTTTTTGTTTTTTACCCATTAAGCGTAAATCAAAATTATGATTTTTGGTATATTCGCGCATAGAAATTGGCTTACCAAATGAAACGCAGGCATAACCATAGCGAAACCATTTTCCTTTTAATGCTAAAATAATTGATCTAAGAATAAAGGCGAATAATATTTTTGGAGAAAATTTATATTTTACTCTTTCGCCCTCTTTTTTCTTGGCATTTGCGCTTAATATCCTATCTTCAAGCACCCTGTCATAATTTAAGCCCACTGGAATAAACACAATATCGCGTTTAGCATTAGCGTCAAATTCACTCACCATGTAGGAAAGCAAACCAAATTTTGGCGGGCGCAATTTACCATCAAGCGATAAACCGCCTTCAGGGAAAATCGCTTGGGTTACGCCGGCTTGCGTTGCCATATTAACATAACGCGCTAAGACTTTTCTATATAGGGGATTACCGCTTGAATGACGGCGCACAAAATAGGCTCCCATTGAGCGGATAAGATTTTGTAACGCCCAAATTCTAGCCCATTCTCCAACCGCATAAGAAAGCGCAGAAGAACTTGCCGCCATGTAAGTTACTAAAACATAGTCCATATTTGAGCGGTGATTCATTACAAATACCACGCTGGAATTGGGATCTATCTCATGAAGTGCACTCTCATCAGGATTGCCTAAACGAACACGATAAAGCATTTTTGAAAGCGAACTTGCTAATCTCGTTCCTATCTTAAAATAAGTATAATGGGAAAAGGCCGGCACAACCTCTTTGGCATAAGATCTGGCTTCTTCCATTATTATTTCGCGCGGCGTATTAGTCTCCTTAGCTTGTTGCTCAATGGCCTGAATTACTTCAGTGTCAAACATTAAAGCATCAATAAGCGCCTCTCTTTTGGTAAGAGTAAAGGGGCGGATTTTTAGCGATAAAGAAGAATTTAATCTGGCAATTGCCTTATTGGCGCGCCGCCTTAAAAACCACTTAACAGAAGGAGCAAGCAATCTGTCAATAAGACCAATGGTAGCCAAAATTGCCACCAAAACCACAAGCCAGACTGGTAATGTTATTTCTCCCATTTACCCCCCTTGATATAGTGTGCCCCCCATATTAAGCTGCGTCAAGTTTTGCATAAATTAAATTAGCTTTTACTAATAAGATAGCCAATATAATGCCAACCTTATAAAGCACTCATAAAGTAAAGTTAAGTTGCTGCAATAAATTGCCAAAAAATAGCAAGAAGAACAAATATAAAATTATTTTAACGAAATATATTCTTCTTCGCTAATATCCCTAGATTCCTCGACAGACAATAAGGGAATACCATTTTTAATCGGAAAGGCAATTCGTCCAACCAAAGAAATAAGTTCACTTTTATCCGCGCTTAAAATAAGGCGCGTTTTACTAAGCGGGCAAACTAATATTTCAAGCACATGCCTATCTAACTTACGCTCATTATTTTTGTTTTTTTTACTCATTGAATTATAATACCCGAATTTTCTTTAGCCATTTCCAGCTCCGCCAAAGCAATAATTATTTCGCTACGCATAAGGGGCGTTTCAGCTTCTAATAATAATTGCTGCTCCTTATCATTAAAAGGAGCAAGCATGGAAGTAAGATTTATCAAATCCAAATTAGATGTTTGCTCTATTTCTTCCCAGTCAAGTTCAATATCGGCATATTCAGCATATGAACGCAATGTATTAAGAAAATAATTACGATCAAACCCTCTTATTTCCCCCTCTTCTTTATGCCAAAGATCCAAATCAGACAAAAAGGGAGAAATATTTATATTAAATCTTCTAAATAGTGCCTTCCTATCACTTATTTCTTTACCCAATTCAAAACGAATAAGACCTGAAAGAATGATAAAATAATTGGTTGGGCTGATTTCTTCAAAATGAGTAATTTTCCCCAGACAACCGATCTCAAAAAGTTCAGAATCACTTTTCTGATCTTTTGGCAAAATAACCCCAACCAACCTATCCTTAGCCATAGCCTCATCAATTAAAGCAATATAGCACTTTTCAAATATATTTAATGGCCTGTGGGCTTTAGGCAAAAGCAGGGCTTCCGAAAAAGGTAATATCGGAACATTGGTTGGAATATTATCTATGGCGGATTGATATTTTATCATTTTCACCAAATTTTAAGAGAATAAAAGAGCAGATAATTTACGCCGACCCTTTATGCTATCTTCACTCATTTGTCCCCAAGCTGTAAATAAATCAAGTAATTTTTTCCGTGCGCCATCATCTTCCCATTCTCTATCTATTTTCATAATCTCAATAAGCGCATCAACCGCCTCTTGCCTATTACCATTCTTATTCTGCGCCAAAGCATAATCAAATCTGGCCTGTAAATCGTTGGGATTTTCAGAAATTTTTTTAGCCAATTCATCAACCGAACCAAGAGCAGCCGTTTCTTTTACTAATTTTAGACGAGATTTAACCGAGATAAATTCATCACTATTTTGATCATCGCTATTTACCTTCTCTAATAATTGCTCTGCTTGCTTTACCTCCCCCTTATCAAGCAGAATATTTGCTAAACCAATCAGCGCTTCTTTATGATCTGCCTTATGTTCCAATATTGTCGTAAATATATTTTGCGCGCTTTCAATATCACCTTCCTTAATTGCCAATTCTGCGCGCTCAACTGCCTCTTTTAACTGCTGTTCAATTCCATTATTTTCCGCTCCTGCCATTTCACCGGCAGCTTTAATAATTTTTTCAATAAACCGTTTAACTTCACTTTCAGGCAACGCCCCCATAAAACCATCAACTGGCTTGCCAGCTACAAATGCCAGAACCGCCGGCACCGATTGAATGCCCATATGCGCGGCTAATTGCTGATTTTCATCTATGTTTAATTTTACCAATTTAATTTTGCCGGCAAAATTATTAATAGTCTTTTCTAAAATAGGGATTAGTTGCCTGCACGGGGCGCACCATGGAGCCCAAAAGTCCACTAAAATCGGGGTTTTTAATGAAGCTTCAAGCACTTCTACTTGAAAATTATCCGTTGAACCATCAATTATATTATTATTCACATTATTAGAAGAAGAATCATCAATCATTTGCATTTTAATTCCTAAAAAAAGTTTGTTTCACTATTTAGACCGTTTATATTAGCCGGAGCAAGCAAAAGAAATGAAATAATAAATTTAAGAACATATTGAGTAAATTTTTTGTTGCATTTATTATTCTTATTAGGCATATAGGCGCTGGCTAATAAATTTCCACCCCTCTTGGGGCCGGGCGATTTTGGAGCCAGAGGTCTTGGGGCTGGTAGTCTTGGGGCTGGTAGTCTTGGGGCTGGTAGTCTTGGGATTGGCAGTCTTGGGGCTGCTGGTTTTGGGATAGTGATTTTGAGTTTGATAGTCTTGGGGCTGGACGGTTTTGAGACTGGTAGTCTTAAGGCTAGTTTGTTTGCTCAAATTTGGGGCGCGGGCGTAGCTCAGGGGTAGAGCGAAACCTTGCCAAGGTTTAGGTCGTGAGTTCGAATCTCATCGCCCGCTCCAGCGTTGTTGGGTATATTCTTGAGACATAGTATAGTCGTCCTTGAATAATTTTATTGATATTTTGCTCCTTTTGGGCGTTTAATATTGCAAGATTTTGCTTTTAGTGTGTAGTTTTCCTGCAATTTTGATGGATATTCTTGCGATTTCCAACTTCCAATTTCTGATTTCTGATTTCCGAATACTAAAATTCTTCACGGACGACTATTTAATTTTTACAATTTTATATTGTTGCCCAATGATGAGCGGGTCATCTTGATAAAGATCGTTTAGGACTAAAAATAGGTTCTCTTTATTTTCAATCGGAGCCATTTTCTTTATTAAATCTTCAATTTTATCGCCAGATTTAGCCCTAACTAATGCAATATTGTTTTTGCGAATTTGCGCATAATCATTATTATTTGCGCGGCGGAAAGATTTGATTATTTTTGTCACGGCCTGTTCAAACTGGCTGGTTTCCTCTTTGGTAGCAAAAATAAAACGATATAATTCATTGTCAAAACGAAGCACATAGACTCTGAATATCCAGTCTGGAGTTTTTGCCCTTGCCTGTGCCATTTTAATATTATTTTGTTCAAATTCGCGCACAGTTTCTGGCTCTAAGCCGACTATCCAACCTGAGCGTAAATAATCGCCCAGCGACATGGATAGAGGAACTTTCGCGCTATCAAAACGCATTGCCTCACCATCGCCGGCAATTGCAGTAATTGCCGCTTGTGAATTTTGCAATTTATAATTATTGGGAACATTAAAGGTAAATTTTAACACGGGATGGACAAATTTCTGCCCAATAATAACTCCCTGATTTGGGCTATCGCCAAAGCGAAGTCCGTTAATTGCTGCTAAATATTCTTTTCTGCCGGTTTGGCCAATGCCCGGAGCGCCAAAAGAGCGAGCGCTGGCTAGGACTTTTTCAATTCTATCCGGAGTTGAAGGATGGGTTGAGAGAAAATCATCCGGATTTTCATTCTTACCGGAAATAAGATTTGCATAACGGCGCATGGAGTTTAGCAATCTGGCTGCGGCGTGCGGATCATAGCCCGCGCGCCCGGCGATTAGAACTCCCTCTTTATCGGCGCTTAATTCCTGCGCCTGATTGAAGGCGGCCAAAGATAGGCGCGAGCGGGCTGCGCTTTGGTCGGTTTCGCTATTTCCACCCAATATGCTATCAATAACCCTATCAACAATTTGCGAAGTGCGAGTGCGTTCGCTCCTAGCGCGTGCATGTTTGAGGATAACATGGGCAATCTCATGTGAGAGAACTGCGGCCAGTTCGCTTTTATCATTAGCTAAAGCCAATAGGCCACGCGTTACATAAATATAGCCACCCGGCAGGGCAAAAGCATTTATATCAGGACTATCAAGAATTGTTACAGTGAATTTTTTATTACTTTGCCCGGCAGCGATTAATAATTTGCTGGCAATATTGGCAACCATTATTTCTGCTTTGCGATTATTATAAACACCGCCATAGGTGGAAATTATATTAATATGTTCTTTGCGCTCAGCTATTTTATCATTTGGCTTGCCAGTTTCTGTGACATTATTTTTATTTTTGCCAACCGAAATATTGGTTTTTGGTGTTTCGCCAGTGCGCAATATTGTTATATCAGGCTCACCCAATAATCTTACACAGGCGCTGAGCAAAAAAAGCGCAAGCAAAGGCAGTAAAAATTTGTAATATAGTAAAATTGGGCGATTTTTACTCATTTCTTGCCAAAACCTCAATTTGCTCAGGGTGGGTTACTTCTATCATTGGCCCGTTTTTTATTTCTATCCAACCGCGCACCCTAATAAGAGAATTTTCTAATTTTAGCGGGTCAATATTTGATTGTGCAAATAATTTTAGCGCATTTTTTTTAATTATAACAGTAAAATCCTTTTTCCAATCTTTTCCAAAATTCAAATAAATATATGAACCAACTTTTTGCGCCTTTAACACTCTTGCCTCAACTAATTCATAATTATTATTTAGTTTTATTAATTTATCTACCTTATCCGCATAACGAATTTGATAATATTCATTATTCCAAATACCAATTTTATTAGCGCGTGCCTTTGCTTCTGCTTTGAATAAATCATCAAGGCAAAGGCGGTTATCGGCAAATGAATAAACCCGCGCCATTCCCTTTTCTAACATATATTTTTGCACCCAGATTTTTTCTTTTTCGCTATTTATAAGAAATAAATGCGCCAGAATGCGATTATGTCTATCTTTGCTTTGTTCGCCAAAATATAATTCAACTCTTTTATTAAAAACTAAAGAAGAAAGAATATTTTTGGCTTCAGTTGCCAAAGGCCAATCCTTAAATCCATCACGCCCCAGAGCTAATTTTGGTGCCTGAATGCCAATTAATCTAATTTTTGTGCCATTTTGCAAAAAGACAGTATCACCATCTATAATGGTAGTTACTTTGCCACTATAGCCCTTTTTTAACATCTCACATCCCAAAGCTGGCTGTAAAAAGGTTAGAATCATAATGATAAATATTACTGATATTTTAATTTTGGAAAAAATTTTAGTGAACAAAGCCCCAACCCGCAATTTATGCTGTTAATATCATATTTTCATAATATAATCATTAGCTATATTATGGAGAAAATATGGTTCTGGTCCCGTAGCTCAGCAGGATAGAGCACCAGATTCCTAATCTGGGGGTCAGAGGTTCGAATCCTCTCGGGATCACCATTTTTAGAGGGTATATTTTTGAGAGATGGTATATAATTTATACCGAAAATACAGGCGACATAACTCCCCCTCGGGGATTCCTTTAGATATTATAGGCAAATTAATATTATTTCATTAAATATTTAATCAGAGCTGCAATTGATAGAACAATCAGAACCGTAATAAGCAACATAAAAATGCCGCCAAACCACATTCCTCCACTTCCCATAAAACTGCCATCATACATCATTTTCACCCTCCCACATAAATTGGCGATATAAATAAAAGATGGGAAGAAAAACTAATATATCAAGAGTTTCTTTTTCACATTATTGTAATAATGGCCACTAATATTGCCAAACTTAACTATTTCTATATTACTGGAAATAAGGTTGATTATCTTAAGTGAATATGATAAAAAAAGATATGAAGTTAGAAAAAATAGCCGCACAATTAAAAATTTTAGGTAATCCAACCCGTTTAAGAGTATTTCGTTTTTTGGTGCGTGTTGGCACTAAGGGCGCGCCTGTGGGAAGGGTGCAAAGGGAATTATCATTGCCCGGCTCAACCCTTACAAACCATATTCAGCGTTTGGTTAATGTTGGCTTGGCTAGGCAGGAGCGTAAAGGGGTGGAGCTAATTTGCACAGCAAATTTTACTGCTATGAGGGCTTTAATTTCTTACTTAGAAGATGAATGTTGCCTTGAAGAATGTGATTAGGAGCAAATAATCTGATGGCTGGAGGTTTTGGGTTCATTATTTCCATAAAACCGGAATTAAGGAAAGAGAAATGTTAAATATAGGTAGGTTAAAAAATGGGCAAAATCTTTCCCAAATTATAAAAAAATTAGATAGGGTAATTTTTGCTTTGATTATTGGGTTCATATTGTTGGCTATTTTTAACCAGCAACAATTTTTTAATTCAGTTCAATTTGTTCTAGACGCACTATTTAGACTATTGCCTTTTATTTTATTATCGGTTGGTGTGGCAGCTTATGTTAATGCAACTGGTGCGGATAATTTAATCGCCAAAGCATTTAGCGGACATTCAATTATGATGATTATTTTTGCTTCGCTCATGGGTGTATTATCTCCATTTTGCTCGTGCGGGGTTATTCCTATTATTGCGGCTTTATTAGCGATGGGGGTTCCGCTTTATGCGGTTATGGCATTTTGGCTAACTTCTCCTTTAATGGATCCTTCAATGTTTATTTTAACATTTGGCACATTGGGTTTTGAGTTTGCTATTAGTAAATTAATTTTGGCTTTTTTCATTGGTTTAATAGGCGGGTTGTTCATTTTATTATTGCAAAATAAAGCTTGGTTAAAAAATCCCTTGCGTGATGGTGTTGGTAATGGTGGTTGCGGAGCGGCTAATATTCGTAATCCTAAAATGGTTGTCTTAAAATTTTGGACTGAAAAGACTCGTAATGAAAAATTTATAGCGTCTTTTAGGTCTAATCTGTTTTTCTTAGGCAAATGGCTAGCCTTTGCGTTTTTTCTTGAAAGTTTAATGCTAGCCTATATTCCGGCAGAAAATATTGCTGCGCTTGTGGGGGGAGGTGATTTTGCCTCTATTGCTCTAGCTACTATTGCTGGTGTCCCTGCCTATCTAAATGGCTATGCTGCATTGCCGCTTGTTTCTGGCTTATTGGAGCAAGGCATGTCTAAAGGGGCTGCTATGGCATTTTTAATAGGTGGTGGAGTAACTTCAATTCCTGCCTTTATGGCGGTTTGGGCTTTAGCGCGTTTTCCAGTTTTTATATCTTATATTGCGCTTTCTTTAATTGGAGCCTTTTTTGCCGGAATAATATTCCAATTTATTTCACTCCTTTAATTATATGCTTAAAGCTTATTTTATAAAAGCAATGAAGGCAGAAATTGTAATGAAAAGAAATAAATTACCGTAAACCAAAGAAAAGTTGCATTTACTGGTAACTGAATGGTTTTTATCATTTTTTCCTAAATAAGTTTCTAAATAAGGGAATTTTCATGAGTAAAAGGGCTAATTTTTGTTTTAGGTTTGGCTTAAAATCTCGCAACTTTGAAAGACCAACAATATCAGCGCGATAAACAAGTTTATTATCCTGATTAGTAGCCTTTATTTCTAAAAATAATAATCCCCAACCGGGTAGGGAATTAGATTTTCTTTTTGATGTAATGGTTAGCTGATAGGAAACTTCATCTCCTGGTCTTACCGGTGTTCTAAATGTCATATTATTAATGCCCGGAGAGGGACCAGAAACACCCGGCTCTTTACCCTCCTCAATTAACCGTTCTTCTTCAGCAAACAGCATATCAACCATTTTTCTTTGCCCAACACAGGCAGTGTGCCAGCCTGAAGCTATTATGCCGCCAAAGTGAGAATATTTTGCCAATTCCGGATCAATGTGAAAATATTGATTATCATATTGTTTGTTGAACTCAATTATTTCCTCTAGTGAAAATTTATGCGAGCCTAAAAATATGGGTTTATTTATTTCAATATCTTCAAACCAGCGGGTCATTTTATGCTTCCTCTAATTTTGCTGATGGATTACGAACATCAACTAAATTATTTAATGTCATCAGCATGATTGTTTCGCCCCTTTGATTGCAAACATCAAAATTAAGCGTAATAATTCCCCATTGCGGGTTTGAGGCAGAGCGGCGCATATTGCTTATTGTGACGGTGCCGCCAATTATATCATTGACCATTAGCGGCTTTTTCCATTTTATATTTTCAAAACCCAAACCACCGCCTGAGGCTAACTTATTTGGAAAATTATCAAGACATGCCTTAATTGCCAAAGCCGCCGTGTGCCAGCCGGAGGCGCACAAACCGCCAAGTAGTGATTTTTTGGCATATTCTTCGTCAAGATGAAAGGGAAAGGGATCAAATTTGCTGGCAAATTCAACAATCATTTGCTTGGTAACTTTAGTTTGACCAAGATCTATCACTTGCCCAATATGCAAATCCTCAAAATGCGAATAATCTTTTGTTATTGGATTAGCGCTCATAATATTCTCCATCTACTATTCACTAATGGAACGCAACTTGACGTAAACGTCAAGTAAAAATGAGAAAAGAGGATAATTTATCGTGATTTACTATTTATCTCTCTTTCTTTGTTACTGTAAGGATATGAATAATGCACTAATCAGAAAATATTAACAGCCTTAGCGGCGTGAGCACCTCAGAATATAAGTGAATTTAGCGGTTTTGATGTTGCTAAAAGGCTTTAATTTCGACGTAAAATAATTCTTTCCTCTCTTTCTACTTGCTTGGATTTTGCTCCAAAAATTTTGGCGGGCGGAGCGGATCAAAAAGATTCAGGAATGAAAAGGAAATACCGCGTTTGTCCTACTCATCCATATGAAAAACTCCCTTTTGCTTGGACAAATATTTCAAAATTTGTTACCATCGCATTAATGTTTGTTAAACGCCGATATAATTATGCTAACATTTTATGGAAGAAAAATGAATCAAGCAAAAATAATAAGCCAAAAAATTATAGCCTGGCAAAAAAAGAAAGATTTAATTCAAGAATCTCTTGCTAAAAAGCTGATATTCCCCACACGACGCTGGCAAAAATAGGGAGTGGTATTATCTAAAATTTGTCGCTGCAAACTATTACAAAACAGTCAACGGCTCAGATATAATAGTTGGCAATTTAATTAGAGCTAAAGACTCATATGGACACAAAATGCAGGTAGAGAAAAAACTATTAAGTATTAATGAGGCTGCAACTTTTGCGAGCCATATTTTGGCTCGCGATATTTCCTCAACAAATATTTCTTATCTAATTCAATATGGAAAAATTAAAAAATATGGTGAAAATGGTAACGTCCAGATAAATATTGAGGAGTTAAAGGAATATTACAAGTCCAGGAACGGAAAACGTGAGTTAAACTGGAAAAAGCGGCTTGGGAATGATATAAATTGGGGTCTATCCTTTGAACATTTAAGAGAAAAAGATACAACAAAACATGTCCACAGATTACACCCATATAAAGGAAAATTTATTCCCCAATTGGTGGAGTATTTTTTAGACGACCATATTGACAACTTAAAAACCAATGTTTTTTTCAAGAAGGGAGACATTATCCTAGACCCTTTTTGTGGCTCTGGCACAATGCTTGTTCAAGCAAATGAACTTGGAATGCACTCTATCGGGATTGATGTTTCGCAATTTAACTGTGCTATAACAAATGCGAAACTATTAAATTATGATTTTGAACTATTAACAAAAGAAGTTGCAAAAATAAAATGCGCAATACAAAATTTTGAAAGCAATAATAATGTTCAGCTCTTTGAAAAAGAGCTTGTTTTGAACTTTGCAAGTTCAATAAAACTTATTTTCCTAGTCCGCAATTTAGGCGTGATGTTTATACTGGAAAAATAGATGAAGATAGGTTTGGTAAGGAAAAAGAGAGAGAATTTTTGTCAATTTATAATTCACTTATAAAAAAGTATGAGATTGAGTTAAAACAAAATAGAGACAAAACCTTTCTTGATAAATGGTATATAAAAAATACTCGCAATGAGATAGATTTTGCGTTTGCGCAGCTAAGGAAAATACAAAATACAAACATTAAAAAGATTTTGGCGATTATTTTAAGCCGCACAATTCGTTCATGTCGAGCAACTACTCATTTTGACCTTGCAACACTGAAAAAACCACAACTAACAACTTATTATTGTTTTAAGCATAAAAAATCTGCAAACCTTTATTTTCTATAAAATATTGGTTTACTCGTTACGCTAACGATACGATTTTTCGCTTAAAAGAATTTGAAAAATTAAAAACTGAAAACTTCTGGGCAGTTATCTCCGCCAACTCACAAACTGTTGATATTTTTGCGGAAATAAAAAAGCGTGATATTGAATTTTATAAATTGCTCAAAAAGCAAAAAATTCGCGGTATTTTTTCTTCCCCGCCATATGTTGGACAAATTGATTATCACGAACAACATGCATATGCATATGAT
The DNA here is from genome assembly GCA_015490455.1 of Hyphomicrobiales bacterium. GTDB lineage: Bacteria > Pseudomonadota > Alphaproteobacteria > Rhizobiales > Devosiaceae > S141-66. Next base: position 1,708 of record WFXU01000073.1, on the reverse strand, counting down.
TTATTTGGATTTGACCGTAAAGATAAATTGGAGATTGGCCCCCTTTACAAGGGACAAGGCAAAGAAGCTCGCAATAGTTATGTTAAAGCTATAAGCAAAGTTTTATCAAATGCTCGTAAATTTATGGTTGATGATTTTGACGTGTTTTTAGTGGCAAATGACAAATGGAATTTATATCCTCAGATAGCCAAATTAGCTGGAATGAAAATAGTTAAACAGTTTAAGCGTCCTGTGTTAAATAGGACAGAAAGAGACAAAAGCCCCTATTCTGAAATTATCTTCCACTTAAAAAATAGCTTATAGAAAATAAGTCTTTATCAAAACAGCAACGCAATATGATTAAAAAATATCTGATTGAAAAAATCAGGGGCAAGCTGGCAACATATAATCCGGAAACAAATGCAATGCCTTTCCATTATCGTTTACTTGGTAAAGATAGAATGGCCCTATTTTCTTTTGTTCACTCAGTGAATACAATGCTTGGACAATCTATTTTTGAGCAAGTTGGAGAAATTATTGCGAAAGTAGGAAATGAAGAAGCAACAGCACAATATAGAGATTTTTCTGGTTTTATCAGCGACCAAGCAATATTGAAAATAGATGAAATAATGCGCGAACTTAAAAGTGCAACAAAAAGCCCTAATCAGGATCAGGAGGTGTTGGAAATTGTGAGAGTTGCCACTGCTGGAAAAATGGGCAAGGAAGTTAAGAAGCGCATTGATTTGTTTATTAAAGCAAAGGACGGAACGGAATATTACATAGAGTTAAAAACTGCAAAACCAAATATTGATGTTTTTAAGAGTGTAAAAAGACAGCTTTTGGAATGGGTTGCCATGAGGGCGAGTAAAGATAGCAATGTAAAAATAAAAACTATTGTGGCGATACCGTATAACCCTTATGAACCAGAACCTTATGAACGATGGACACTTCAGGGTTTGTTCGATTTGCAGCATGAGGTAATGGTTGGAGAAGAGTTTTGGGATTTTCTCGGCGGCAAGGGAACATATGAGGATTTGCTAGATGTTTTTGAAGAAGCTGGATTTGAATTATGTGATGAAATTGATGAAAAAATGAGAGAGATAAAAAACAGACATAATATTTCGCTTAAAAGGCAACTATGAAATTGAAAAATTGGAGTTCGTTGAAAGTAACCATATGCGATTTTTGACAAATGAATGAATATTCCCCTTTCATCCAGATTTTGAGCCAAAGAGGTTTGATAGATTTGAGGATTCTGATGTGATTATTTGGTCGGCCGTGAAGAATTATCGCTCAGAAGTCGGAAAACAGAAATCAGAAGTTGAATTTGTGAGAAAAAGGATAAGCGGGCGGTTACTAACATTGGTTGCAACAAAAGCTTCAGCTTTGCTCAGCATGATAAGTTATTTTAACCTTGTCATAAACTCGTTGGCCGTGAACTATGCAATTTTTGCTAAATGATTGAATATTAGCGTTGCCCAGATTTTGAACAAAATAGCCTTGATCCACTTGAGGATCAGACGGAAGTTGTAGCCGGTAGCGGCTAGGATAGGATTGATGGCGTCGCCTTGGCTGTTGGTGTATTAGTTGAGATTTGTCTGACATTTTTTATAAATTGCAATTGTATGAGAAAGGATATTAGAAATGAACTCTTATTAAGAAAAGATCATTAAACCGAAGTTAGGTCTATTAGAGCTTGCCAAGCAGCTTGGCAACATATCACAAGCGT
>WFXU01000072.1 GCA_015490455.1 Hyphomicrobiales bacterium | reverse complement strand
TCTATTATCGCTTTTGCCTTTATTTTTGGAGCAATTAGCACCATTCCAACCCCGCAATTAAAAGTGCGTAACATTTCTATCTCTTTTACTCCGCCTGTTTTTGCTAACCAATTAAAGACGGGGGGAACGTTAATTCTATCTAAGTCAATTTTTGCTTTAAGATTTTTGGGCAAAATACGCGGAATATTTTCACTAAACCCACCTCCAGTAATATGGGCTAATGCCTTAATTTCTAAACCTTCATTAAAAGCAGCCAAAATTGGTTTTACATATATTTTTGTCGGGGTTAAAAGTGCTTCTGCAAGAGTTTGATTAGGCGAAAAAGGGCATTCATCTTGTAAACCCAACTCGTTTATCTCAACTATTTTCCTGATTAAAGAATAACCATTTGCATGCGGACCGGAAGATTGCAATGCAATAATAATATCACCCTGTTCAATATTATCTTTGGGTAATAATTGCTCTCTTTCTACCGCGCCAACGCAAAAACCCGCCAAATCATAATCATCATTTTGATAGATAGATGGCATTTCGGCGGTTTCCCCACCAATAAGGGCGCAATTGGCCTGTTTGCAACCTTCAGCAATGCCCTTAATAATATTTGTTGCTTGATTAACATCTAATTTACCGGTTGAAAAATAATCAAGAAAGAATAAGGGCTCAGCCCCTTGCACAATAATATCATTTACGCACATCGCAACAAGGTCAATGCCAATAGTATCATGCATATTGCTTTCAATAGCGATGCGTAATTTAGTGCCAACCCCGTCATTTGCCGCAACCAATAATGGGTCTTTATAATTTATGGCTTTAAGGTCAAATGTGCCGCCAAAACCACCAATTTCACTATCCGCCCCAATTCTTTTTGTGGTGCTAACCAATGGCTTAATATTATTAACCAAAAGATTACCTGCATCAATATCAACACCGGCATCTTTATAGGATAGTGATTTTATTTTGCTTTTTGGCATTTTACATCTATGACAAGATTGATTAAAACAGCATCAATATGATGGCATTATGCTGATAGCGGCAAAATAAATTAAGAGCAAGGGAAAGGCGTAAATGTCTATACAAAATCAGTTAAAATTTTGGGCAGCCTTTGCCATTCTAATAATTGCTCTTTTATGGCTATTTAAGTCTATTTTATTGCCATTTATTGTCGGTATGGTTCTGGCCTATTTATTGGATCCGTTTGCTGATAGGCTAGAGAAAATAAAATTTAGCCGTTTCTGGGCAAGTTTAATAATTGTTATTTTTGTTACAATTTTATTTTTTGGGGCGTTTTTATTATTAGTTCCATTGGTAATTCAGCAAATTATCGGGCTTGCTGAGCGTTTGCCATCCTATATTGCACAATTACAAATATTAATAAATCAATGGTTGCCTGATATTTATTCTCTTATTGGACAGGAGCGAATTTCGCAATTTGAAAGCCAATTATCAAGCTTTCTGGGCGAGGGAATAGGGATATTAGGTGCTTTACTAGCGCAAATTATGCAAAGTTCCATGACCATAATAAATCTGTTTGGTCTATTAATCATCACGCCCATCGTCACATTTTATTTGCTAACCGATTGGGACAGAATTGTAGAGAAAGGTGATAAATTATTGCCGCGCGCTCATAGAGATGAAATTTTATTATTATTTAAGGATATTGATAAGGCAATGGCTGGGGTTATTCGCGGGCAGTCAAGTGTTGTATTTTTATTGGCTATTTTTTATGCAACAGCCCTTACTCTTAGTGGGCTGAATTTTGGCCTTGCTATAGGGCTTATTTCCGGATTGCTTAGTTTTATTCCTTATGTTGGTTTCTTAGTTGGTTTGGCGCTTTCTGTGGGTGTTGCCTTAGTGCAATTTTGGCCTGATTGGGTAATGATACTTCTTATTTTGGCAATTTTTATGTTTGGGCAATTTTTGGAGGGCAATATTCTTTATCCTAAATTAGTTGGTAAAAATATTGGCATTCACCCTGTTTGGCTTATGTTTGCGCTTTTTGCTTGTGGGCTTATTTTTGGTTTTGTTGGCTTATTATTGGCGGTGCCGCTTGTGGCAATTATTGGTGTTTTAGTGCGATTTTTGCTCAATAAATATCAACAAAGCGCTTTATATTTAGGACAAAATAAAGGGGATCCAGTTGAGCGGACAAAAAAGGCAAAATAGCAATCAGACTAAAGATTTATTTGCTAAAAATGATGCTGAGCCGGAAAAAAAGAAGGCTGAATTTAATAAAAATGAGCAAATTACGCTTAATTTTGCTCACACCCCCTCGCTCAGTGAATTGGATTTTATAGTTTCAGACGCAAATAGGCTAGCATTTGAGCATATTATTGCCTATCCAAATTGGCCGCAGCCAATGAGCCTGATAATTGGGCCAAAAAGTTCAGGCAAATCGCATCTGGCCAAAATATGGCAGGAAAGATCTAATGCTATATTTACTACAAAGGATAATATCCAATTTATTGCCGGCGCAAAAAAAAATCAGCCCATTTTAATAGAAGATATTGATATAATTAATTATGATGAAAAACAATTATTTCATCTCTTAAATAGATCTATAAGGGAAGCTATTCCGATTTTAATGACTGCAAAGGAAGAAATTATAAATTGGCCTTATAAGACCAATGATTTACTTTCGCGCGCGCGTTTGGCGACAAGTTTTTTTGTACAGGCGGCAGATGATGAGCAGCTTTCTTTAATGTTTGCCAAATTATTTGCTGACAGGCAATTAAGGGTTGAACCCAAAATCGTAAATTATCTAATTTCGCGCATGGAACGATCTAACAGCGAAGTTGTTAAGCTGGTTGAGATAATGGACAAAATTGCCCTAAGACAAAAGAGGCCTATAAATCGCAAAATTGCCGCACTAGCATTGGAAATGCGAGCTAAAAATTTAGAGAATTTTGATGAAGATTAAACGCGCTCCGGTTGCCATAATTGATATTGGCTCCAATTCTATCCGTATGGTCATTTATGAAAAATTATCACGCACTTTAACTCCCCTTTATAATGAAAAATCAGCCTGCTCTTTAGGGCGGGGGGTTGCCATAAATGGTAAGCTAGATGAAAAAAATATTGCCAAAGCGCTAAAAACCATGCGCCGTTTTAGATTAATTATGCGCTTGGTAGAGGTTAAATTTGCTTATTGCGTTGCTACTTCTGCTGTTAGAAGCGCGATAAATGGTCTGGAATTTGCCAGGCAAGTAGAAAAAATAATAGGGATAAAGGTAAATATAATATCAGGAGAAGAAGAAGCGCTTTTTGCAGCCTTTGGGGCAATTTCAGGAATGCCCGATTTTTCTGGCCTAATTGGCGATTTAGGCGGAGGCAGTTTAGAATTATCATTTGTTGGAAAAAACAGCGAAAAAGCAAAACAGCAAAATTATCAGACATTTCCTTTAGGTGTAATAACATTAATGGAGAAAAGCAAAAATTCGCTTTTTTCAGCCGCAGAATTTGCGCGGGAAAAGCTTAAGAAATCCCCCATTTTTAATGTAAAAGCAGAGCTTTTTTGTGCTATTGGCGGAACATGGCGCGCCATTGCCCTATTACATCAAAAAGTCAATAATTATCCTCTTACTATGGTGCAAAATTACCAGATTGAAGGTGAAAAATTGCTTCAATTTTGTGCCGAGATAGTCAAAAATTATGAGGGAAAAACATATTATCCCGGCTATGAATATGTCAGTTCTGCAAGGGCTGATTTGGTGCCATTTGGGGCGGCAATAATGCAGCAAATTTTGTTGGCACATAATTTCAAATATGTGGTTTTTTCAGCGCTTGGGTTAAGAGAGGGCTATTTATTTTCTAAACTTTCTAAAAAAGAACAAAAAAAACATCCCCTAATAGAAGCATGCCATGAAATATCAATTTTACGCTCAAGAAATTATCAGCATTCGCTTGAATTAATTGATTTTTCAGAACAATTTATGCTCTCCCTCAATAAAAAAGAGAAAGAAAAAGAAAAAATATTAAGAAAAGCTGCCTGTTTATTGGCAGATATTGGTTGGCGATCTCACCCAGATTATCGCAGCGAAGAAAGTATTGAATTGGTTAGTTTTGGGGCGTTAGTTGGTATTTCCCATATTGAAAGGGCCTATTTAGCAAATATTTTATCAATAAGATATAAGGGACAAAATAAGGAAAGTTATAGCGAAATTTTATCATTACTTCCTAAGGAAAAAATAGAAAATTCCTCTATTTTGGGTCTATTATTCCGGCTTGCCTTTGTTATTTCTGCTGGGGCGGGTGGGATTTTGCCCAAAGTTTATTTTAGCCAAAATAAGAATATCTTATTTTTACATTTGCCAAAATCGCTTATTTTTTTACAAGGGGCGCGCCTGAATAATAGGTTAAAAAATTTAGCCAAGATAGTTGGATTTTCTGCAGCCAGAATAATTATTGAGTAGAATTTATTTCTATTTGCAAAAGCCCATTTTCATTTGCACTGAGCGCTAATTTGCCATGTTTAATTGCTAAGGCTTTTTTGCCAAATATTTCATATCGCCATCCTTTAAGGGCCGGAATATCCGCATTATCGTCTAAAATAAGCCTATCAATATCACTAGAACTGGCAATCAGGCGTGCCGCTACTCCTTCTTTTTCAGCGACAAATTTTAATAAAACGCGGATTAGATCACCAATAGCCCCTTTGGTTGAATTAGCATTATTTCGCTTTGGAATTTTGGGTAATTCCTCCTCTTTTAATTTATTTGCCTGCATAAAAATTTTTATTAATTCTTTGGCATATTTAGAGCCTCCAAAGCCTTTAGGAACAATGCGCAACCTATCAAAATTTTCAATTTTTAGGGGGCGCTGAATGGCTAACTCGGTAAGGGCTTCATCTTTAAGCACTCTTTGGCGGGGGATATTTTTTTGTTGTGCCTTTTTCTCACGCCAGGCAGCGAGTAATTTAAGTGTCGCATAATCGCGGGGCTTATTTACCTTTAATTTCATACGTTTATAGGCATTTTCTGGTTTAATAATATAGGTTTCTATTGAGGCAAGTGAGGCGTTTTCATTCTCAACCCAATCCTGGCGGCCTAATTTTTTGATTTTCTTTTGTAAAAATTGATAAATTTCACGCAAATAAGTAACATCGGCAAGGGCATATTGAAGTTGCTTTTCGCTTAAGGGGCGGTGTGACCAGTCGGTAAAGCGTGAACTCTTATCTATTTGCACCCCAATAATTTGCCGAACAAGATTATCATAAGAAACACTATCGCCAAAGCCGCAAACAGAGGCTGCAATTTGCGTATCAAAACAGGGAAAGGGCACCTTTTTTGTCAGATTGACAAAGATTTCAATGTCTTGGCGCGCCGCATGAAATATTTTAATAATATTTTCATTTTGCAACAGGGCAAAAAAATCCCTTAACTTCAGACCTTTAGCCATAGGGTCTATTATTACTGCCCTTTCAATTGTAGCTGCCTGTATTAAACAAAGTTTAGGCCAATAAGTCGCCTCGCGTAAAAATTCTGTATCAAGCGTAATAAATTCACTCTTTTTCGCATGTTCGCAAAATTGCGCCAATTCTTCATTATTTTTGATAATTTGCATAAAATTTCGCTTTATAATAATATATTTTTCGCCCATGCTCTAAATATGACAATTTAGCAAAATAAGCTAGAAAGTTTTTAATTTTATTTTTAATTTTACTTTTAAGTTTTGCAAATGCTTGACAAATGCGCTAAGTCATGCGCTTTTCGCAAACAATTTTAATTTCACTAATTTGAGTCTATTATGCATAAATATCGTTCTCATAATTGTGCGCAATTAAATATTGAAAATGTGGGGCAAAATGTGCGCCTTAGCGGTTGGGTGCACCGTATTAGAGATCATGGTGGCTTACTATTTATAGATCTGCGCGATCATTATGGCATTACACAATCTGTTATTGATCCCGATTCAAAGGCTTTTTCTTTGGCCGAAAAAATCCGCTCCGAATGGGTGATTAAAATTGATGGTGAGGTTAAGGCGCGCGCTAGTGATGCAATTAACGAAAAATTGCCAACAGGTGAAATTGAGGTTTTTATTAGAAATATAGAAATACTCGGAAAAGCTAAAGAATTACCTTTGCCGGTCTTTGGCGAGCAAGAATATCCAGAAGAAACAAGGCTTAAATATCGCTATTTAGATTTACGGCGTGAAAGAATTCATCAAAATATTATTAAAAGAGGGCAAATTATTGCCTCAATCAGAAAAAGAATGGTTGAACAAGGGTTTAATGAAATCCAAACCCCAATATTAACCGCTTCTTCACCTGAGGGGGCGCGTGATTTTTTAGTTCCCTCACGCCTTCATCCGGGTAAATTTTATGCTCTTCCCCAAGCCCCTCAGCAATTTAAGCAATTATTGATGATGTCGGGCTTTGATAAATATTTTCAAATTGCCCCTTGCTTTCGGGATGAAGATGCGAGGGCTGATAGATCGCCAGGCGAATTTTATCAGCTTGATATGGAAATGAGTTTTGTAACACAAGAAGATGTTTTTGATGCAATTGAGCCGGTCTTAAGAGGTGTTTTTGTTGAATTTTCTAATGGGAAAAAAGTTACCGAAAAATTCCCCCGCATTCCCTATAAAGAAGCAATAAGCAAATATGGCACCGATAAGCCAGATTTACGTAACCCAATAGAAATGCAAAATGTTAGTAAACATTTTAGGGGCTCGGGATTTAAAATTTTTGCCAATATGCTGGCTCAGGATGAAAAGGTTGAAGTTTGGGCAATTCCAGCGCCAAAGGGTGGCTCGCGTGCTTTTTGCGACCGCATGAACTCATGGGCGCAAAAACAAGATCAACCCGGGCTTGGCTATATTTTTTGGCGAGAGGGAGAAGAGGGGGGCGCGGGACCTTTAGCCAAAAATATTGGCGTAGAAAGAACAAATGCCATTAAGGAACAGCTTGGCTTAAAGGTAGGGGATGCATGTTTTTTTGTCGCTGGTAGGCCTAAAAAATTTGTTGATTTTGCCGGAAATGCCAGAACACATATTGGTGATTCTTTAGGTCTAATTGATAAAAATAGATTTGAATTTTGCTGGATAGTTGATTTTCCAATGTTTGAATATAATGAGGAAAAGCAAAAGATTGATTTTTCCCATAATCCTTTTTCAATGCCGCAGGGAGAATTAGAAGCGCTACAAAATCAGGACCCACTTGAGATAAAAGCCTGGCAATATGATATTGTTTGTAATGGAGTTGAGCTTTCTTCGGGCGCTATTAGGAACCATAAGCCGGAAGTGATGAAAAAAGCCTTTGAAATTGCCGGTTATGATGAAGAAATTCTGCAAAAGGAATTTGGTGGGATTTACCGCGCCTTACATTATGGAGCTCCTCCTCATGGCGGCATTGCTCCTGGTATTGATAGAATAGTTATGCTCTTATGTGGTGAACAAAATTTACGCGAAGTTGTTGCTTTTCCAATGAATCAGCAGGCAGAAGATTTACTGATGAATGCCCCTTCCAGCGTAAGCGCCAGCCAATTAAGAGAACTGCATATTAGGTTGAATTTGGATGAATAATTTTAATTAAAATTTTATTAGTCAGCTGTTAAGTAGTAGCGGTTATTTTAGAGGCAAGGAAAATTCACAGGGAATGATTTTGTGAGTTCACGTTTGTCGCAAATTCTACTGTTAGTTGGCGCTATAATAGCATTTTTACCTGTTCTTGGTGTTGACTATTTTTTAGATCATTTTGTTCGCTCCGAAGCGGGTAATCGACTTCAGGAGAGCGTAAATTCTATCACTTATGAAAATCAAATTGCAGTAAATTCAGCAATTAGCGCTATGCGCCAGATAGTCAAAGAAAGCCCTTCTCTTTGCACTCCGACATTTATAAAAAATGCGCAAAAGCAAATTTTGGCTAATAAACAATTAGCGCAGATAATTGTTGAGAATAAGGACAAAGTGCAATATTGCGATGGTTTTAATTCTGAAACAAAATATTTACTCATTTCAAAAGAGCTACCAATAATTGATGGCAATGAAACTATATCTATTGTCAGGCTATTAAATTCGGATAGTTTGATGATGCGAATTAGTAAGCAATTGGCAGGTAATAAATATATTTCTGCATTTGTGCATATAAATTCTGAAATTCCTCCCGCTCTTTCAACAAGAATAGTTGAAAATTCTTATATACATATCGGTCTGTCTGACGGGACAAAAATATTATCTAAAGGAAATGAGATATTAGATAGCAGGCTAAACGATAAAAAATCCAATATTGTGGTTTCTTCTATTGCAAATTCTATTCCCATTGAGGTGATAATGGTAGCTCCCTTTTCTGCCGTGCGGGCAGATTTTTCATCCCTTTATACTATGTTGACCATTGCCGCTATAATTTTAGGAATAGGTTTCTTATTGGCTATATTTTATTTTATCAGAAGCATTAATCTCCCCACTATTGATATTGAACGGGCAATAGAAAGGGGTGAATTTAAGCCACATTATCAGCCAATTATGAATCTTAAGACTGGCAAAATAGTTGGCTGTGAAGTTTTGGTTCGCTGGGTTAAAAAAGATGGAACAGTTCTCTCGCCCGGCTTTTTTATTGATTTAGCCGAAAGTTCGGGTCTTGCTGTGCCCATGACTATTAAATTAATGGAACAGGTGAAAAAAGATTTAGACGAATTATCTAAAACATATCCAAGTCTTAAGATTGGTATTAATCTGTTTGAAGGTCATTTTCGTGATAGCTCATTTGTTGAAGAAGTAAAGGCAGTCTTTTCCAATAGTAATATTTTAATGAGCCAATTAGTCTTTGAAATAACCGAACGTCGTCCCTTAACCGATCAAAAGACGGTGGATACAGTGGTTAGTGGTTTACAGGCATTGGGGTGTAGATTAGCACTTGATGATGCTGGAACGGGACATTCTAATCTTGCATATATGCAAAGATTGGGGGTTGATATTATTAAAATAGATCGGGTTTTTGTGAATATGATAGGTTCAAATGATGAGAATGTTCCCATTCTTGATGGCTTAATTTCAATGGCATTTGATTTAAATGCCGATATTGTTGCGGAAGGAGTTGAAACAGAGCAACAAGCGCTTTATTTGCGTGCGCATGGAGTTGTGCAGGCGCAAGGATTTTTATTTGCTCCGGCGTTACAAAAAGAATCATATATTAAATTGGTTAAAAAAATAAATTCAACTAATGAAGCTGATGATGAGGCTAGCAGTCATGGCGCGGGTAATAAGGTCGGAGCAATCAACAGAGCTGCCTAATTATTCAAAATAATATTTCCCAATAATTGCCGGTTTCCCCGTAATTTTCCTAAGTTTTCCCAATATAGTTTTTAATATTAGAAAAATTTTGTAACCAGCCCAAATCTGGTTTATATAGCGTTTGAGGGGATTTTTTGCTTTAACATCTGAAATAATGGAGAAAAATGTGTCAAAAAATCAAGATGAGCAAAAAAATGCATTGCGAAAAGCAGCATTGCATTTTCACCAATTCCCCAAACCCGGCAAAATAGAAATTTCGCCAATTAAACCTTTAGGTAATCAACGTGATCTGGCTTTAGCATATTCACCCGGAGTTGCCGCTCCCTGTGAAGAAATTGCAGATGACCCAGAAAAAGCAGCTCTTTATACATCTAGGGCAAATTTAGTTGCTGTTATTAGCAATGGAACAGCGGTTTTAGGTTTGGGGGCAATAGGTGCGCTTGCTTCTAAGCCGGTTATGGAGGGTAAAGCTGTTTTATTCAAAAAATTTGCCGGCATTGATGCAATGGATATTGAGATTGAGGAAACTGATCCCAAAAAATTTGTTGATATTGTAAGGCCGCTTGAGCCGACATTTGGCGGAATAAATCTTGAAGATATTAAGGCGCCGCAATGTTTTGAGATTGAAGAGCAATTACGCTCACAAATGAAAATACCGGTTTTTCATGATGATCAGCATGGAACCGCCATTATTGTAGCTGCGGCGGTGCTTAATGGGTTGAAATTAGCTAATAAAAGAATTGAAGAAGTAAAAATTTGCACTTCTGGCGCTGGTGCTGCTGCTATTGCCTGTCTTAATTTGTTGATTAGTCTTGGGGCCAAGCGCGAAAATATTTATGTTGGCGATCATGAAGGACTGGTTACCAAAGATAGAGTAGGAAAAGTTGATAAATGGCGCGCTGCCTTTGCTCAGCATACCGATAAGAGTAGGCTGGATGAGGTAATGAAGGGGGCTGATATTTTTCTAGGGTTGAGTGCTGCCGGTGTGTTAAAGCCAGAAATGCTTAAAAATATGGCTAAAAATCCGCTTATTTTAGCTCTGGCCAATCCAGTTCCGGAAATAATGCCAGAATTAGCACTAGAAGTAAGACCTGATGCAATGGTCTGTACGGGGCGCTCGGACTATCCAAATCAGGTAAATAATGTCCTTTGTTTCCCATTTTTGTTTCGTGGCGCGCTTGATGTAGGAGCAACAACAATAAATGAAGAAATGAAAATGGCTGCTGTTAAAGCCATAGCGCAATTAGCACATGAGCCGGCGCTTGAAGCGTCCAGCTCAGGGGGAGGCTCAACCTTTGGCCCCAACTATTTAATTCCAAACCCCTTTGATCAAAGGTTAATATTGCGCATCGCTCCTGCTGTAGCAAAAGCTGCAATGGATAGTAATGTTGCTAGACGCCCCATAAAAGATTTTGCCGCATATCAGGATAGTCTAAATCGTTTTGTTTTCCGCTCTGGCATGGTAATGAAGCCAATCATTGATCAGGCAAGGGGTAGGGGGCAAAGAATTGCCTTTGCTGATGGGGAAGATGAGCGAGTATTACGCGCTACTCAGGTTTTGCTTGAAGATAATATTGCCAAGCCAATATTAATTGGGCGCCCCAAAGTAATTGCCAATAGGATTGAAAGATTTGGCTTAACTTTGCGTCCCAATATTGATTTTGAAATAATAAATCCCGAAAAAGATGATCGTTATCGCCAATATGTAAAGGAATTTCATGATCTTGTCGGACGTTTGGGTGTAACTCCAGATACGGCCAAAACCATAGTCAGGACGAATACAACCGTGATTGCCGCTCTGGCTGTAAGACGGGGAGACGCGGATGGAATGATTTGTGGTTTGCAGGGAAGATATATCAAACATGTGCGCGATATTAAGTCGGTAATTGGCATGTCTGAGGGGATTACCGATGTTTCAGCCCTTTCAATGCTGATTATGCAAAGGGGTGTGTTTTTCTTAACCGATACGCATGTAACTTTAGATCCTAGCGTTGATGAAATTATTGAAATTGCGCTTGAAGCCAGAGATCATCTAAAGAGATTTAATATTGAAGCGCGCGCTGCCTTATTGTCATTTTCAAATTTTGGTTCACGTGATGGCAAAAGTTCCAAAAAAATGCGTAAAGCCTATAAAAAATTAAAGAAAATTGCCCCCGATCTAATTGTTGAAGGTGAAATGCAGGGCGATCTTGCTTTAAGCGAAGAATTGCGCGAGCGTTATATTGGTAATTCAATATTAAAGGGACCGGCGAATTTACTTATTTTTCCAAATCTTGATTCAGCCAATCTTTCAATGAC
>WFXU01000071.1 GCA_015490455.1 Hyphomicrobiales bacterium | reverse complement strand
GCTCCTAAATTTGGCACGACCTTAATAAAGGCGCATTTTCCCCGCTCCTATCTTGATGTTAATCGTGAACCATATGAGCTGGATCAATCCATGTTTTTAGAAAAACTACCCAGCCATTTTAACATAAATTCAAAACGGGTTGCAGCAGGAATAGGAACTATCGCCAAAATTGTCGCGCCAAATAAGGAAATATATGCACAAAAATTGACCTTAAGGGAGGCTATTGAACGTATTGAAACTATTTACCGTCCCTATCATCTGACCTTACAAAAATTACTCACAAAGACGCTAAACCAATTTGGAGTAGCCTTGCTTATTGATTGTCACTCTATGCCCAGCCAGACAAGGGCAAAATTTTTAATAAATCCCTATATTCGCCCAAAACAATTTTTGCCAGCAGATATTGTGTTGGGCGATAGATATGGTATTAGTTGCGCAAATATTATAGTTGATATTGTTGAAAATTATTTTGTCGGGCAGGGGCTGAATGTAGTTCGTAATCGCCCCTATCCGGGTGGATTTATTACAAGATCTTACGCCAATCCCGCCAATAATATTCACACTTTGCAAATTGAAATTGCCAGACATTTATATATGGATGAGAAAAAAATAATAAAGAATGAGAATTTTAGGGCAATACAGCAAATAATAGACGGTTTGATAAAAATGCTAAGCGAAATTGATATTGTTGCTCTTTGCAAAATTCAGTCCGATGCAGCGCAATAACTATTTTAATTTTGCTAAGTTAGGCAAAGGGAAAAAAGACATGAAAGGGCAATAATCATGTGTGATAAATATATTGCCCTATAGGTAATAGTTTATAATTTTCCTCATAAAAAGGGCGCAAAAGGCCTAAAATTATTGCAAAAATGAGTATTCTTATGTGTATAAGTGCATATATGACAAAGAGCAGGGCAATTTGGATAGTTTAATGAGTTTAGATATAGATATTTTACGGCAAAATCTGCTGCAATGCGCAAAAGTTGCAGCAAAAGAGACATTACCCCTATTTCGTTCAAAGCTCAAAATAGATAATAAGTTCGCTGCCGGTTTTGATCCCGTTACTATTGCCGATAAGGAAGCAGAAAAAGCCATTAGAAATATTATTTCCAGCCAATATCCTACTCATTCTATTTTTGGCGAAGAATTAGAAGATAAAATAACTAAAAGCCCCTATCGCTGGATAATAGACCCAATAGATGGTACACGTTCATTTATCTCGGGCATTCCCTTATGGGGCACTTTAATAGGTTTGATAAAGGAAGAAAAAACCATTGCTGGCTTAATGAGCCAACCCTTTAGTGATGAAATTTTTTTGGCCATTGATGGTAAGGCCGAATATATTCATAAGGGAAAAATATCTTCTCTTAAAGTCAGCAATATAGAAAAATTAGAGCAGGCTACTCTTTTCACCACTACGCCGGAACTTTTTCGCACGAAGGAACAAAAATTAGCCTTTAGTGAGATTAGAAAAAAGGTAAAATTAACTCGCTATGGCGCTGATTGCTATGCCTATGCTCTATTAGCGATGGGGCAAATTGATTTAATAATAGAGCCAAATCTTAAGGCTTGTGATATTGCTCCTCTCATTCCGCTGATTGAAAATTCAGGAGGCACAATTTTGACTTGGGATAGAGATAGCGCCCATAAGGGGGGTGATATTATTGCGGCTGCTAGTAGAGAATTATTTGCGGCGGCGCGCAAAATTTTGCAAAATTACATGGACTAAAATATTTTGAATAAATAAACGAAAATAAGATATATTTTATCACATATGTTTACTACAACATAGCATTTGCAATTTTTGGCAATTATATTAAATGGTGGCACAATAAACACAACAAGCATAGTAACACCAATGTGTCTATTCAACAGGGCAGACACGGCAATAATTCTACCGGCGCAGAAGTAGAATGGCTCATAAATATATTTAGCTAATTTTCTGGCTTAAGACGGCATATTCGGCCAATATAATTCCGCTAATCACCAAAATAGAGGCTATGAGGTGATAAAGCTCAAATTTCTCGCCCAGTAAAATTATTGCTAAAATTGTGCCAAAAACCGGCAATAAATTTATAAAAATAGAAGCGCGGTTTGCACCAATTAGTTCAACACCGCGCGCATAAAAAATTTGTGCCAATATTGAAGGAAAAATCATCACATAAAAAATAGCTCCCCACCCTATTATTGTCGTTTTTGGTATTTCAACCAATAAAGAATTAAAACCCCCGCCAAATATTAAATAATATAAAAATGAAGCAAATAGTGCGGCTAGTGAAGTTACCAACATAAAACTAAACCAGTGAATATTAGGCTTATATTTTAGGGTAAGTGAATAGGCAGCATATAGAAAACAGGCAAATAATACCATCGCATCACCAATATTAATATCAAGAGATAAAATTCTGTTTGGCTCCCCTTCGCTGGCGACAAATATTACTCCGATAATGGTAAGAATAAGCCCGATTATTTGTAAAAATTTTGCCCGAACCTTAAAAATAATAAAATTGCCAAGCAGCACCATTACCGGAATTGAAGCCTGCTCAATGGACATATTTATTCCGGAAGTAAAATAAGCCGCATTATACATTAGTAAATTAAAAGCCGCAAAGCCCAATATGCCATAGAGAATAAGAATAAAAAGACGAGGCTTAATTTTATGCCAGTCTTCTCTAATATGCTTCTTAGCGATAATTATTAAAATAAGAGAGGCGCCAAACCATCTGCCTAGTAATAGTAAATTTGGATCAACCTGGTCAACGGCTATTTTCCCAGCAACCAAATTGCCGCCCCATAAAAGAGGAGCTAATATTAACAATAAATAGGATTGTCTAAAAAAGAGAGATATAATGCTAAATTTCACTTAAATTTATTCCTTAGATTTACTTTGTTATTTTCTTTTCTTTTGCTATAGGAAGATTGAAGCATAAGCAAATTCATATCCTAATTTTGGAAAATAAAATATGGCAAATATTGTGGTTATTGGCTCTCAATGGGGAGATGAGGGTAAGGGGAAAATTGTTGACTGGTTAAGCAGCCGTGCTGATGTGGTTGTTCGCTTTCAGGGCGGGCATAATGCCGGCCATACTTTGGTAATTGATGATAATATTTATAAATTGTCGCTTTTACCCTCTGGCCTGGTTCGACAAAAATTATCAATAATAGGAAATGGTGTGGTGATTGACCCGCATCATTTTGTTGCGGAACTAGAAAATTTAACCTCTAAAGGTGTAAATATAAGTCCAAAAAATCTGGTTATAGCAGAAAATGCAACCCTTATTCTTTCTCTCCATCAGGAATTAGATGCAATAAGAGAGGGAGCTAATTCAGGGTTAAAAATTGGCACAACTAAGCGTGGTATCGGCCCCGCATATGAGGATAAAGTAGGGCGGCGCGCAATTAGGCTTATGGATTTGGCAGAGGCTGATAGTCTAAAAACCAAGATTGAGCGCTTACTTTCCCATCATAATGCCTTAAGGAGGGGAATGGGAATTGAAGAAGTAAGGGCTGAGAAAATTTTAGAAGAACTAAATAAGGTAAGTGATAAAATTTTACCCTTTATGGGGCAAGTATGGCGGCTACTTGATGAGAAACAAAATGAGGGTAAACATATTTTATTTGAGGGAGCGCAAGGGGCATTATTGGATAATGATCATGGCACTTACCCTTTTGTTACCTCCTCAAATACGGTTTCTGGGCAAGCGGCAACCGGCTCGGCCATCGGGCCGGGAGCAATTAATTATGTGCTCGGCATAACTAAAGCCTATAGTACCAGAGTTGGTGAGGGACCTTTCCCAACCGAGCAGAATAATGAAATTGGACAATTCTTGGGTGAAAAGGGTAATGAATTTGGAGTTGTAACCGGAAGAAAGCGCCGCTGTGGTTGGTTTGATGCGGTTTTGGTGCGACAAATGGTAAAAATTGCAGCTATTAACGGTATTGCTCTTACAAAACTTGATGTGCTTGATGGTTTGGAGGAAATTAAAATTTGTGTTGCTTATGAACTGGATGGAGAAAAAATAGATTATTTACCTGCCTCAATGAGCGCACAACAAAGGATAAAACCAATTTATGAAACATTTTCTGGTTGGAGCGAAATAAGTGCAAAAGCGCGAAGTTGGGAGCAATTGCCAGCAAATGCCATAAAATATATTCGCTATATTGAAAAATTGATAGAAGCGCCAATTGCTATTCTTTCCACAAGCCCAGAAAGGCAGGATACTATTCTGATAACTGACCCGTTTCAAGATTGAGAAATTTGTATTATAGTGAATTATCTAAAATATAAAGAGACTAATAATGGCCGATTATAAAGAACTTTTAAGTAAAGCGATTAAAGCACTGCCTGAAAATAATGGTAATGCTAGGCGCAAGGTTTATGAAAAGGCACGTGCGGCTTTGGTTGAGCAATTACGCTCAATTGAGCCTCCCCTACCGGCAAAAGAAATAACTAAACATAGGCTAGAGCTAGAAGATTGCATTCGTGAGGTAGAGCAGGAGGCCACCGAAATTTTGCTCGCCCGTATTAGAGAAGAACAAAGAGAAAAAGAAAAACAGGCCGAAATTTTAGCGCAAAAACAAAGAGAAGAAGCGGAAAAAGCACTTAATGAGCCAATAGAGCAGGCAGAGGTGCTAGATGATCCGGTTTTGCAACATATTGAGGATGAAGCAGATTCTAAGCCATCTGAAGGTGAGGTTGAAAAAGAAACAGAAATAGAGCAACCAACCCATTTGGAAAAAGAGGGTAAATTACACGAAGAAAGCGAATTACAAAAAGAACAACAAGAAGATAACAGCTTAGAGGGGGATAATTTACCCCAAGCAGAACAAGCAGAAAAATCTCAGCCCGAAGATGAGATTGAAGAAGTAGCTAAACTAAAGAAAGAAAATATAGAGGAAGCTGAATTAAAGAAAATAAGTGAACCATTGGAAGAGGAGAGGCAGAATAAAGAGGAGGGGCAGAATAAAGAGGACGCTGAAGAAGAAGAAGACGAGCAGCCCTCAATGACAGATCTTGGTTTTATCAGGCCAGAGGGCGAGGCTGACAATCTCAAACTTATTTCCGGCATTGGTCCAAAATTAGAAAAAAGACTAAATAAATTGGGAATAATAAAATTCTCACAAATTTCTTCTTTGACAGAGCAGGACATAAAAAAATTAGATGAGGCCTTATATTTTAAGGGACGAATAGAGCGTGAAAATTGGGTAGAGCAGGCAAAAAAACTAAATCAGGACAATTTAGCGGATGATGCCGATGATAATGATAAAAAAAACGCGCAAACAGAGCACCATGACGACAAATCGGTAAATATAGATGCTAAGGATAAGGATGAAGATAGTTTTCCAAAAACTATTCCCCTAAAGAGTGAAGAAGAAGAAATTAACTCAATTAATGAAATAATTGCGCAGGCAAAATCGGCTAATAATAAATTGGATGAAAAAATTAAGAAGAATATTAGTCAAAGCTCTGAAGTTGAACCAGTCATAGATACACCCAAACCAGATAATAAAACGGAAGAAAAAGAAGAAATAAATTATTATCCTGACGACTTCCCTTTGCCAGATGATTATGAGCAGTCTCAATCTGATAAAGATGCAAAAGAAACAAAAGAACAGACAAAAGAGGTTTCGCAAGAAGTTGATGATAGAATTAAAGATAATGATCCGCAGGCAACCTTTGACATAGCTTTAGAAAAACTTGACCGTGTTGCACGTGGAGAAGATATAGATGACAGCTCTATTAATAATATAAATATTGATGAAAAAAATATAGAAAAAGAAAATTTATTAATTTCAGAAAAATCAACTCATGGTGGGGGGTTGAAAATATTTTTGATAATCTTCCTAATTATATTGCTTTTGGCTATGGGAGGCGGCTATTGGGCGTGGCGCGAAGGCTATGTTGATGTTGAGGCATTATTTGGTGCGCAGGTAAAACCGGCTGAGCAGGAGATTGCAGATTCTACTACAGGCGCTAATGTTACTAACAATGTTACACAAAATAATGATAATATTGCTGTAACGCCCACCCCACAAAATACAGTTGCCACAACAGATCCTTTAGATTCGGTAGAAGAGCAAGTAGATAGCACAGAAAATAATCCCCCCTCTTTTGAAACAAATGAGGAAAATCAAGATAAGCAAATAGAAAATAATGAAAATGAACCGCTTGCCGCTGCGAATAATGAAATTACAAAAATTGAAGATCGTTTAGTAAGCGAGGAGATAGGGGTAGATGAAAAAGCAACGGAAAAGGAGGCTGAACAAATAGCTGAGCCAAATAATCCGGAAAATAATAATGTTACTAATGTAACAGGGCAAGAGTCATCGCCACCAATTGCAGGAACTGGGGCGCAATCTTTATTACTTGAAGCTGACCCAAATAGAGCCGGCAGCGCTATACCTTTTAGCGGTTTGGTTGAATGGTCTCGTTCTGTAGATGAATTGGGCTCTCCAACTATCATAGCAAAGGCAAATATACCGGCCAGAAATTTGGGTGTTGAACTATTAATCAGGCGTAATTCTGACGCTTCCCTTCCAGCTTCTCATTTAATGGAAATAAATTTTATTGCAACAGAAACATTTGCTGGCGGATCGATTGAAGGATTGCCGGGAATTTTGCTAAAAAATGAGGAATTAGTGCAAGGGACACCGTTAGTTGGTGCTTCCGCTAGAATAGTATCAAATTCATTTTTATTCGCACTTAGCGCAGATGAAAAAGACATTGCCACAAATATTAATATGTTAGAAAATCTAAAATGGATAGATTTGGCTATTGTTTATGCCGATGGCAACCGCGCTATTATTACCTTAGAAAAGGATGAAAAGGGGCAAAGAATATTTAGGGAGGTCATTCAGGCCTGGAGAGAAAATTCCGTTTCCACGCAATAGTTAGTCCGGCTATATTTTTGTTAAAATATTATTTTTTAACGTATATTTTTTGGCATTCATAGCAATAGCATCTTTTCTATTGTGAGTTGCCATTATTGTGTGCCAATTATGTTTTTTGATTAATTTTATAAGTAATTTTTGCATATTTTTTGCTGTTTTTTCATCAAGTGCGGAAAAAGGCTCATCTAATAATAAAATGGGCTTATTGCGCAATAATGTGCGCGCCAAAGCTATTCTTTGCTTTTGTCCGCCAGAAAGTTCATCTGCTTTTTTATGAGTAAAATTTTCCAACCCAACATCTTGAAGCGCCTGCTTTATTTTAATTTCTTTATTATTTTTATTTTCTATTGCCAGTGCCAGATTATTATAAACGCTAAGATGGTCAAATAAATTATCGCTTTGAAATAATATTGAGACCGGTCTTTTTTCGGGGGCAATATTTTCTATTTGTTTTCCGTTAAAAATTATTTTTCCGCTTTTAGGGTATAAAAAACCGGCTATCAATTCTAAAAGGGTGGATTTACCCGCTCCTGACGCACCAAAGACGGCAATAATTTCTCCTTCCTCAAGAGTGAAATTATAGCAAAATTCTGTTTCATTTGCCAAATATTGAAAGGTAAGATTTTTAACTTTTAGCATTAGCCCATTTCCTAAAGATTATTGGCAAGAACCAAAATATGCTAAATATAAGTAATAATATTATGGCGCCAATTATTGCCGATTCATTGGTGCGATAAGCTCCACTTGCCAAAAACATAGACCAGGGTAAAGTCATAAATTCATTAGTGCCAAATAAAGATATTACCCCCAAATCGCCAAGCGAAAAACCAAATCCTAGCCCTAAAATAATACCAATATCGCGCCCTAATAATGGCCATTCAACCAGGTGCCAACGTTTGAATTCGGACAAATTTAATGAGCGGGACAATTTATTATAGCGCAAATTTATTGCTGTAAGCGAGGGCAATAAAAGAGAAACGGCAAATGGCAGAGCTAATAAAGAATTAGCAATAATTAGAACAAATGGGGCAATTATTGTGCTGGAAATTCGCAAATGTAGAGATAAAATATAAAATCCCAAAGAAAGAACCACCGCCGGAACCACTAAATATGCATAAAGCGGCAAGCTTATAATCGCCCCCATATATTTATTCTTAATCCCAATTTTGGCCTTAACAATAAATATGGCAATAAGGGTGGTTAAAATAGCGCTGAGCGAACCTAATATTAAGCTGGTAAAAGTTGCCCGCCAAAAATTTTGTTTTTGCAAAATAGTAAAAATCTCTGTGCTGAATAAATTTATAAGAACTGCTATTATTGGTAAAATAAAGGCAAAGAAAAATAAAAATAAAATTATAAATTGAAATAATCTTATATATTTATTTTCTTTCCAATCATAGGGTCGGCTTATGCCAGCGCGTAAATTTACCTGCTTAGAAAATAGGCTAGGCAATATTATAAATATGCAAATAATAAGCTGAATTAGAGCTATTTGCGCCGCTAGTTTTAGGTTAAAATCTAATCGCACTGCCGAATAAATAGCAACTTCAAGCGTTTGATTGGCAGGTCCTCCCCCAAGCAATAAAACTATTGGAAAAGATGTAAAACATAATAGAAAAATAATTGCGCTAACATGGGGTAAAGCGGCTTTTATTGTCGGCCAATCAAGCACCATAAAGCGCTTAAGAGGAGAAAGATTAAGGCTTTGGGCAATTTTTAATTTATGGATGGCAATATTATCTAAGCGTGCTAAAAATATGGTTCCAGCAAAAGCACCATTTAATATAATATGCGCAAATAATATTCCCTTTAGACCAAAAATGGAAAATTCCCAGTTTAGTCCCAAAATCTGTGCTAAATTGGCTATTATTCCTTCCCTCCCCCAAACAGCTAATAAGCCAATAGCTATAACAAGGCCGGGAGCAATTATGGCGCTGGCAAAAATAGCAATAATTATTTTGCGACCAAAAAATTCAAGCCGGTTAAGCGAATAGGCGATTAAAATTCCTGCCAAAACGGAAAATAAAGTTGATAGAAATGCCTGAATAAGCGACATACGCACTAAATGCGCAATATCAATATTTACCGGCTGAATAGTTGATGAAATAGATATTGGCTTTGCTCCCAAAATCGCCGAAAAAATAGCAATTAATAAAATGCTAATAGCAATAGAGAGAACAAGGCCAATAATTTTTCCATTATTATTTGAAGCCATCTAACATTTCCGCAATCCAAATTTGCCCATTTTGCAAAATTAGATCTTCATCCAGCAAAAGCGGCTTATTTGGTTTATATAATTTTGTAAATTCTTCCGGCAATTTAATTTTGGCTACCGGATACATCCAATTGCCCGTTGGAATAAATTGCTGCGCCTCTTTAGAAATTAAAAAGCGCAAAAACTGCCTGGCTAATTGTTTGTTTTTTGATGTTTTAACTATGCCCGCCACCTCAATTTGCATATAATGGCCTTCTGAAAATTGGGCAGCCCTAAAGCGATTATCCTGTTCAACTATCAAGTGATATGCGGGTGAAGTAGTATATGAGAGAACCATATCAGCCTCTCCTTTTAGAAAAAGATTATAGCTTTCAGACCAACCCTTTGTCATGGTAACAATTTTAGGTGATAATTTTTGCCAAAATTGTTTTGCTTTCTCTTTATAGATAGATTTAATCCACAAAATAAGGCCAAAACCAACCGTTGAAGAGCGCCCATCTTGGACTATAATTTTTATGTCACTATCAATTAGTTGAGCAAAGGAAGAAGGAGGTTTAGATAATTTTTCCCGATTATAGATAAAGGCAAAATAGCCATAATCAAATGGTATAAAATATTTTGAACTCCAATTTGTCGGAACATTTATTTCGCTTAAATCAAGGCCATGTTTTGTGAATAAACCGCTATTTTGCGCCTGCCCAACTATGGAACTGTCAATTCCAAGTAAAATATCTGCCTTTGTCTGTTCGCCCTCTAATTGTATTTTTCTTAATGCACTTATTGAACTAGGAGAGGTGACAAAATTTATTTCGCAATCGCAAATTTTAGCAAATTCTTGTTTTATTTTTGGCCCCGCCCCCCATTCGGCCGCAAAACTATCATATGTATAAATATTAAGCACTGGCTTTTGTTCGGCCAAAGCGCTAAGAGGTAAAAATATCAAAAATAGTGGAATTAGAATAATTCTTAACATAATATATGCTCTCCTTTGGGAGAAAGAAAGAGCCAGTAAAGAATAAAGGGGCTAAAATATTATGCAGGATAAAATAGATTATTTTAGACAAATTCATAGTCTTAACTGTCAACTCGTTCTTCCTCCGCCAGTATAATCCGGTTCAGGTTCAATGGGTATTTCTCAGCCGCAAACGGCACCCCAGCGAGATATTTTCTTTTAGGTCAGAAATAAAATGCGCGCAATAGGGAAAAATAAAATAATTGATTTTGGGCAAATTTTATTAATTGTCGGCAATGGTTATGTTGATGTTGAATTATTACTTAAATTCTATCGGCAGGGTGCTCCAATTATCGCGGCTGATGGGGGAGCAAATATTTGTGAAAAATATTCGCTAATTCCAAAGGCTATTATTGGTGATATGGATTCGCTGCAAAATAAAGAAAAATGGGCAAATAAAACCAGATTAATAGCGCTAAAAGAGCAGGAAAGCACCGACTTTGAAAAATGTCTTTATTTAACCAAAGCAAAAATAAGCCTAGCTTTTGGCATGAGTGGCAATAGGTTGGATCATACATTATCGGCAATTGATATATTGGCTCATTATGGTAGGGAAAGAAAAATCATTCTGATAAATCAGGACGATATTGCATTTACTGTTTTTACCGATTTGACGCTTAGCGCACAAAGAGGGGGTAATTTTTCCATTTTTCCGCTTGGGAAAAATCATTTTGCCAATTCACAGGGGTTAAAATATCCGCTAAATGGATTAACAATGAAATTGGGCAAAAAAATTAGCATCTCAAATCAGATAATAGGGGATTATTTTACAATAAGGCTGGATAAGAAAAATAAAAACCCTTACCTGCTCATAATGGAAAAAAGCGAACTTTCTAATTTATTAAAACAGCTATAATTCAATAATTGGCACTTTGAAGTTGAAAATTAACCTTTTCTTTAGCATAAGAAAGGCTAAAGGAAAGTTAGACTGGCTAAAGGGGGTGGAGTTGGTTTTTTTCTTAAATTTGACAAATTTCCCACTCATTTAGCATTATTGACCGCTTATTTAACATTATCGGCCGTCTGCTTGGCATATTGAGTTAGCATTATTGGGTAAGTATAAATTTTGAAAATTAATTAAGGTTTTAAGAATGGAAACTATGGAAATTTTAAGCCAGACGACAGAGGCAGATTTCTCTCTCTTTGCTTTATTTATGCAGGCTGACTGGGTTGTAAAATCGGTAATATTAGGCCTGCTGGCAGCTTCAATTTGGAGTTGGGGAATAATTATTGATAAAATACTTCTTTATAATCGTGCTAATAGAGAAATAAAATCATTTGAACAATCTTTCTGGTCAGGCCAGTCGCTGGAAGAATTATATAATATATTAAGCCAGACCTATACAAAGGGGCAGGCATCTTTATTTGTTGCGGCGATGAAGGAATGGAAAAGAAGTCACGAGCAAAGAGCGTCTTCAACTATTGGAATTTTATCAAGGCTGGAAAAAGTGCTTGATGTGGCAATTACGCGTGAAAGCGATATTCTTGAAAAAAGATTGGGATTTTTGGCCTCCCTTGCCTCTGCTGGGGTCTTTATCGGCCTATTTGGCACAGTTTGGGGCATTATGAATGCTTTTCAATCTATCGCTATTTCCAAAAGCACTAATCTGGCCGTCGTTGCTCCAGGCATTGCAGAAGCTCTTTTTGCGACCGCATTGGGTTTATTGGCGGCCATTCCAGCCAATATTGCCTATAATAAACTATCCGCCGATAGTGAAAAAATAATAGAAAAATTAGAAAATTTTGCCGATGAATTTTTAACTATTCTTTCGCGCCAACTTGAAGCAAGAGGACAAAATTAATGGGAATGAGTAACTCAGCCAATTTTGGCAAAAAAAGACGTAGGCGATATGGTAGAAATGGTAGAAGAGGGGGAGCGCTTTCAGAAATTAACATAACCCCCCTTGTTGATGTTATGCTGGTTTTGCTGATTGTTTTTATGGTTGCAGCTCCATTAATGACGGTCGGGGTGCCAATTGATTTGCCACAAACAAAGGCTGATAGCTTAAATACTGAAAATAAGCCTATAATAATTTCGGTTACGCTAAATGGACAAATATTTTTGGCCGATAAGGAAGTAACGCTAGAAAATATGATTGAACAAATAAATGAAATTGCAACTAGCGGCTTAAATGAAAGAATATATTTACGTGCCGATTCCAATGCCGATTATGGCACTGTAATGAAAGTAATGGGGGCTCTGTCAGGCGCTGGCTATGCAAAAATCGGCCTTATAACTAATCAGGAACAGGAGCAGTGAGCCAATGCGCTTTGGGCTTGTCCTTTCATTTTCTGCCCATGCTATATTAATAGGCTTGGGCTTTATTTCGCTTTCAAGCGCAAAGCCACATATAGCAGAAGAAATAGAGTCCATAGCTGTTGATCTGGTGCCGATTGAAGAATTTTCTAATATCCGCGTTGGCTCTGAGCAAAGTGAAATAATTACAACCGAGAGCCCTTCTGCGGTTGATACAGAACAAGAAGCCATAATTGGTGAAAGAACCGGCAGCACAGAAGAAGATCAGCCAAACCCGCAAGAAACAAATATTCCAACCCCCGCGCCAACAATTCAGACCGCCCCCACTCCGCAAACCAATCCTGTTGATGAGCCAATAAAGGAAACAGAGCCTGAATTAGCAGCCACTATTGATAGTCAGACAGAAAATATTGAACCTATTTTAAGCAGCGAAATAGAGCAGCAAAATGAGCCAGAAGAAGTTGCCCCCCAACCGGTTATGAAAACCGCTTCTCTTGAGCAAAAGAGAGAAAAATATAGGCAGGAACAAATTGCCAAACAAAAACAAAGAGAAAAAGAAAAACGGCAAGAAGAATTGGCAAAAAAGCGTGAGCAAGAAGCTGCACAAGAGGCAGCAAAAATTTCTGACATTATTAATAAAGAAGAAAGTCGCGGCGCAACAACCGGCACTGGCGGGCAGGCAAGTGCCGGCAAGCCGCGAGGACAAGCTGCCAGATTAACCCGTTCAGAGCGCGATGCTTTGGCCAGCGCTATGCGTAAATGCTGGAATCCGCCTTATTCCGCTCTTTTAGAAGAGGGTTTAACTGTCAGATTATTAGTGCAATTAAATAGGGATGGTTCGGTTGCCGGCACGCCCAGAATTTTGTCACAAATTAATTCTACTGTTGAACAGGCAATGGCGCGGGCGGCTCAAAGAGCGGTTCTGCGTTGCAGCCCATATAAATTATCGGCGCAAAAATATGAAGATTGGAAACAGGTTGATGTTACTTTTGACCCAAGAGATTTGTAATTATATCATTATCTTAATAAGGACTATAATTAAAGGGGCGGTCTAAGAAATTGAATATGAGTTTGGGTTTATAAAATTAGCTATATAATTTAGGAAGGGTGGAAAATGAATTTTTATAATCGACGTAAGGCACTTAAATTAGGCACCAGCGCTTTGGCCTTATTGTCGGCTGCTAATCCGGCTGTTGCGCTGGTGAAAATTACGGTTAGTGGTGGCGATTTTACCCCCCTACCCATCGCTATTCCCGATTTTGCCTCATCTGATGCGGCTTTTGGTAAAGAATTAAGCGATATTGTGCGCTTTAACCTCAATCGTTCTGGTCTTTTTAGGATAATTGATCCGGATTCTTTACCCTTAAAAATAGGCAATATCTCTCAAGCGCCAGATTTCCCAAAATGGCAGGCGAGCGGAGCTGATGCGCTAGTTATGGGGGAGGTTGAAAAAAATATTAATGTTCAGGGTTCAGTCAGAGTGTGGGACACGCAGGCAGCAGAGCAAATAGTTGGGAAATCCTATAGCACGGATGCTAATAATTATCGGCGCATTGGCCATCAAATTTCTGATGCTATTTATCAATCTTTAACGGGAGAGGGAGGATATTTTGATAGTAAAATAGTGTTTGTCGCCGAGAGCGGCCCAAAAGCAAACCGCACTAAGCGTTTGGCTATTATGGATTATGATGGGGCAAATTTACAATATATAACTTCGGGCAAATATGCAGCTCTCACCCCGCGATATTCAAATGATGCAAGATTTATTACCTATATAAATTTGGCTGATGGAAGGCCGCAAATATTCATTATTGACTTAATTACAGGACGCCAGCAATCATTGGGTAATTTTGGACAAATGACATTTTCCCCCAGATTTTCCCCCGATGGGAAAACAATTTTGTTCTCGGTTGAACAGGGCGGAACTACAAATCTTTATTCAATGTTAATCGGCACTAACAGACCAAAACAATTAACTTCTGGAGCGGCTATTGATACTGGCGGCTCATATTCACCGGATGGAACAAAAATTGTATTTGAATCTGATAGGGGCGGCTCGCAACAATTATATATTATGAGTGCAAATGGCGGGGGAGCGCAAAGAATTTCCTTTGGCAAAGGCTCATATTCAACGCCCGTCTGGTCGCCAAAGGGAGATTTAATCGCCTATACGAAACAATCAGAAGGTCAGTTTCATATAGGAACAATGAAGCCTGATGGTTCAAGAGAGAGAGTGCTTGCTTCTTCCTTTCACATGGAAGGGCCAAGCTGGGCACCCAATGGGCGGGTAATAATGTTTTTTAGCGATCCGGGTGGAAATGACGGCCCATCTCTTTATACTATAGATATTTGGGGACGCAATATGCAAAGAATATCAACTCCGACATTTGCCTCAGATCCGGCCTGGTCGCCATTATTAAGCTAATGCCCTAATTTTGACCGATTATTGATTAATTAACTATTTTAACAAACCGAACTTTAAGCTAAACCATATATTAATGGGCAAAAATCATCTAAAGGAAAATTAAATGTCACTTTCTAATTTAATTGTAAAATTATTTAAGGGGATGGCCATTATTGGCCTATTATTATTTGTAGCGGCTTGTGCTCGCACTCCAACTAATAATCCTGAAGGGAGCGGAGCGCCGGGTTCTCAACAGGAATTTTTAGTAACTATTGGTGATAGGGTATTTTTTGAAACAGATAGTTCGGTTATAACTAAAACAGGCCAAGAAACGCTTGATAGGCAAGCAGCATGGTTAAATCGTTATCCAAATTATAAAATCATCATTGAGGGGCACGCGGATGAGCGCGGCACTCGCGAATATAATATTGCGCTTGGGGCAAGGCGGGCGGCTGCAGTTGTCAATTATTTAATTAGTCGCGGTGTTTCTGCTAATCGTATAAGCTCAAAATCATATGGTAAAGAGCGACCAGTTGCGGTTTGCAACAATATGTCCTGCTGGTCACAAAATAGGCGTGCCGTTACTGTTATCCAATAATTAATTTATAATCATAGTGTCAGAATATATTCTGACACTATATTTTCGCAGATTTTGAGCTTTTTTTGAGCGCAATTAGTGGCTAAACTCCATTGGCCTTAAAATTATAAATTCTCAAATATTGGAGGTGGGAATGGTAAATAATTATTATAAATATAGGGCAAAAATATTTTTGCCCCTTTTTTTTGTTCTTCTTGCTTTATTGGCAGCAATTTTTATATCGTCAAACGCGAATGCAAAAAATAAAATTGCTCAAATTGAAAAATTGGAGCAGCAGGCAGACATTTTAAGCCGGCAATTAAATGGCTTTATGCAAAATAATAATCTACAAACTCTGCCAACCAGAGATATAGCGCCGGTTAGAGTTGCACAATCGGCCAGAAATTTGGCAGCCTTAAATGTGCGAATTAGTGAATTGGAAGAGCAAATTAGAATTTTGACCGGACAGGTTGAAGGATTGCAATTTCAAATGTCACAATTACAAACTTTTTTAGAGCGCCAGCAGGAAGATTATGAATTTCGCTTTCAGCAATTGGAAGGCGGTGAGTTGGGAAAGAATAAAGCGGCACCTTCAACCATAGGCGTTAAGCCCAATGAGGAGGTGTCGCAAAATCAGAGCGAGAATAATGCTGCTATAGATCTGACCATACCAAATGATGTAACCAATATAACAGATAATGGTTTAGATCTTTCAGTGCCCGAACAAAATTTGAATATATTGACAGAAGAAATTAATTTATCTTCTCAGGCTTTAGATTTAAGTTCGGCAAATTTAACCTTAGTGACCAAAGCCGATGCTGATGCACAATATAAAGCGGGATATGAGGCGGTAGTTCGTGGCGACTATGCTTTTGCAGAAGAACAATTTAGGCAATTTATTGAACTATTTCCAACTCACCCTCAAGCTCCCGATGCAACAAACTGGCTGGGAGAAGCATTAATTTTACGCGGTGAATATCAGGAAGCAGCAGATATTTTATTAAATGGTTTTCAGT
The DNA here is from genome assembly GCA_015490455.1 of Hyphomicrobiales bacterium. Taxonomy (GTDB): domain Bacteria; phylum Pseudomonadota; class Alphaproteobacteria; order Rhizobiales; family Devosiaceae; genus S141-66. The sequence continues at coordinate 11,915 of WFXU01000071.1, read as the reverse complement.
CATATTCTGCTTCAAAGCGCGCGCCCGATATATTATTAAAATTAGGACAAGCACTGGCTGGGGCAGGAGAGCGTATTACGGCCTGTCGCACATTCGCAGAGGTTAGCCGTCGCTATCCGGATATTTCGGAGGGCATAAGAACTCGTCTGGCAAAGGAAATGGCAAAATACCAATGTTAGATTTCACTCTCTCTGACATTGAGTTGGATAAATTATTTATTGAATTGAATAATTATAAAAAAATAGGCCTGGCCGTATCGGGCGGGGCTGACAGTATGGCGCTTATGCTTATGGTTGCTAAATGGGCCAAAAAACAAAAAAATCCTCCAGAATTATTTATTTATAGTTTTAATCATAATTTGCGAAAAAATAGTAAGTCAGAGGCTGAATATGTCGTAAAAATTGCCAAAAAACTTGGTCTAAACGCAGAAATTATTAATTGGGAAGGGGAAAAACCCACCTCTTCAATTCAGGAAAAAGCGCGCCTTAAACGCTATCAGTCTATTGCAAAAAAAATGGAAAATAGGGAAGTAGAAATTTTATTAACCGCCCATCACGCTCGCGATCAGAGCGAAACTATTTTAATGCGCCTAGCGCGTGGTTCTGGAATAAAGGGGCTTGGGGCTATGCGAAAATTTACACAAATTGGTAAATTAAAAATTTTTCGCCCCCTTTTGGAATTATCGCCAGACTTATTAAGACAAATTAGCAAAAGCGCTAATATTGAACCAATAAATGATCCTAGTAATGAGAATGAGGATTTTGAACGTATTCGCTGGCGTAAAATTTTACCTGCTCTTTCTAAACTAGGTTTGGATGAAAAACAATTTTCCATTTTATCTAAAAGATTTTTGCGGGCTGATAGTGCCATTGAAGAATATTGTAACTTAGTTGCAAAAAAAATTGTGCAAATTGACAAATTTGGCGTTTTACACATTGGGGGGGATGATTTTTTTGCCCTAAATGAAGAAATTAAAATCAGAATATTACAAAAATCTATCCAACATATTGGCAATGATAATAGGCCTTATAATTTGGCAAAATTTGAGCAATTATCAGAAGAAATGAGTGATTGGCAAAATTTTAGAGCCAGAACAATAAAAAAATGCAAAATTACCCTTAAGAATAATTTTTTTACAATAGTCAAAGAATTACCATATTTACCGCGAGAGGAATATATTTTAAGAAGAAATGAAGAAATATTGTGGGATAATAGGTTTTTACTAAAAAATATTTCTTTTAGTGATGGTTTGATTATATCTCCTGCAATTAATCTGACTAGGATCCAACTGAAAAATATGGGAAATATATTTATGTCCTATCCAATGAATAATCTTAAAACGGCTCCATTAATAATGAATGCTGAAAAAAAGATAATTGCTCTTGGTGCCCATATTTTTGCAAAAGAAAATATTAGTAATTTAGAGGCGAAAATATTGCAAATTGAAAATTTATAAAAAATATTTTAGAAAATATAATAAAACTAATTATAAGAGAAATGTTCCCTTGTAATAATTTGCAAGGCAACTTAAATTCCAGCTAATTAACCCCCGAAATTGCGGTTAAGCTACGTTCAGGAGAGAAGATGAACTCTAATTTTAAGAATTTTGCAATTTGGCTTGTCATTCTGGTTATGCTGATGGGGCTTTTTCAGCTTATGCAGTCTTCATCACCGACAACAGCATATATTGAGAAAAATTATAGCCAATTTATCAATGATGTAGATGCTGGTAATGTTACTTCAGTGACAATTACCGATAATATGCTTAGTGGCACTTTGCGCGATAATACAAAATTTAAGACAATGCTTCCAGATGGGGTTGATGTTGTTTCGCGTTTAGAATCACGGGGTGTAGAGATAAATGTGAAGGCGAAGGAGAGCAGTCCATTTTGGGCTATTCTTTTAAGTTCCTGGTTGCCATTTTTGGTAATTATTGCGGTTTGGTTCTTTTTTATCCGACAAATGCAGGGCGGTGGGCGCGGTGGCGCAATGGGATTTGGCAAGTCAAAAGCCAAATTGCTTACTGAAGCCAAAGGTAAGGTTACTTTTGACGATGTGGCCGGAATTGACGAAGCCAAGCAGGATTTGCAGGAAATAGTTGAATTTTTGCGTGATCCGAGTAAATTTCAGCGTTTAGGCGGCAAAATGCCACATGGTGTATTATTGGTTGGTCCTCCAGGAACGGGTAAGACTTTGCTTGCGCGCTCAGTGGCAGGTGAAGCAGATGTTCCCTTTTTTTCAATTTCCGGTTCCGATTTTGTTGAAATGTTTGTCGGTGTTGGTGCCTCACGCGTGCGCGATATGTTTGATCAGGCCAAAAAAAATGCCCCTTGTATTATTTTTATTGACGAGATTGACGCGGTTGGGCGTCATCGCGGTGCAGGTCTTGGCGGGGGTAATGATGAGCGCGAACAAACATTAAACCAGCTTTTAGTAGAAATGGATGGTTTTGAAACTAATGAAGGAATTATTCTTATCGCAGCAACAAATAGACCTGATGTGCTTGATCCAGCTCTTTTGCGTCCCGGTCGGTTTGACAGGCAAGTTGTTGTTCCTAATCCTGATATTGTAGGGCGTGAGAAAATATTACAAGTTCATGTAAGAAATGTTCCGCTTGCCCCTGATGTGGATCTTAGGGTGATAGCGCGCGGTACGCCCGGATTTTCTGGCGCAGATCTTGCTAATTTGGTTAATGAGGCAGCGCTTTTGGCCGCTAGACGGGAAAAGCGTATGGTCACCGCACAGGAATTTGAAGATGCAAAAGATAAAGTAATGATGGGGGCAGAGCGCAAGACTCTAGCCATGAGTGAAGAAGAAAAACGCGCAACAGCCTATCATGAGGGGGGACATGCTTTGGTTGCTCTTAGTGTTCCGGCTGCCCATCCGGTGCATAAAGCAACTATTATTCCGCGTGGGCGGGCTTTGGGTATGGTTATGCAATTGCCCGAACGTGATGAAATATCTATGTCCTATGAACAAATGACTTCACGTTTGGCAATTATGATGGGCGGACGGGTAGCTGAAGAATTGATCTTTGGCAAGGAGAAAGTAACATCAGGAGCTGCTTCAGATATTGAACAGGCAACCCGTCTAGCACGCGCAATGGTTACGCAATGGGGTTTTTCTGAAAAATTAGGCACAGTAGCCTATGGGGAAAATCAGCAGGAAATATTTCTTGGCCATTCTGTAACTCAGTCAAAAAATGTTTCAGAAGAAACAGCACAAATAATTGATGAAGAAATTAGACGTTTAGTAAATGAAGCATATGAGGAAGCCAGACGTATTTTGAAAAAGCGCAGTAAAGATCTTAAAATTCTAGCCGAAGGTCTACTTGAATATGAAACTCTCACTGGAGATGAAATTGTCGCCCTTCTAAAAGGAAAAGCTCCGGAGCGCGAAGATAATTTAGACTCAACAAAGGCCAGCGTAGTTCCAAAAACGGGGAAAAAAATAAAAAAAGAAGAGCAGAAAAAAAGAGCTGCTCCCAAAAAGAAAATAATTCAGAATAGTGATTCTGAACAAATTAATAATAATGAAAATTCCAAAAAAACAGGGAATAAAAAAACTACTGCCAAAAAAATACCAACTAAAAAACCAAAGGATAAGGAATAATAGAATAATCAAAATGGAAATTGTGCTGGTAGAGTAAGATGACGCGAAAATATTTTGGAACTGATGGTATAAGGGGTTTAGCAAATGGTAAAAAATTAACGCCGGACTTGGCCATGAAAATAGGCATGGCAACGGGGTTAATTTTTGTTCGGGGGGATTATCGTCACCGCGTGGTTATTGGCAAAGATACACGTCGCTCCGGATATTTAATAGAAAACGCCCTTAGTGCCGGCTTTAATGCTGTAGGAATGGACGTTTATCGTCTTGGCCCTATGCCAACTCCGGCAGTTGCCATGTTAACTAGTTCATTGAGGGCTGATTTAGGCGTTATGATTTCTGCCTCTCATAATCAATTTCAGGATAATGGAATAAAATTATTTAGACCCGATGGCAATAAACTTTGTGATAAGGTTGAAGCCGAAATTGAAAGACTGCTTGATAGTGATTTATCAAAAAGGTTAGTAACGGGCAAAAAAATTGGCCGTGCCAAACAAATAGATGAAGCCTGGACACGCTATCTTGAATATGCCAAACGCACATTGCCCAGACGCACCGATTTTACCGGCCTGAAAATTGTCATAGATTGTGCAAATGGGGCGGCTTATAAGGTCGCTCCTGCTGCATTAAAAGAGCTTGGGGCACAAGTCATTCCTATAGGGATTTCTCCTGACGGTTTTAATATAAATGATGGTGTTGGCTCAACCTCAACTAAACTGGCACAGCAACTAGTTTTGAGTGAAAATGCCGATATTGGTATTGCGCTTGATGGCGATGCTGATAGGGTTATTATTATTGATGAAAAGGGGCAAATTGTTGATGGCGACCAGCTAATGGCCACATTGGCTTATTATTGGCATAATAAAAATATGATTTCAGGTGGTGGAATTGCCGCTACTATTATGTCTAATCTTGGCTTAGAGCGCTTTATTGAAAGTCTGGGACTTAGGTTTGATAGAACCAAAGTTGGTGATCGCTATGTATTAGAATCTATGCAAAAAAATGGCTTTAATTTGGGTGGCGAACAATCGGGACATATTATTCTTTCAGATTTTTCTACTACTGGCGACGGACTAATAGCTGCGCTGCAATTATTACAAATTGTCAAAGAGACAGACCAAAAACCTTCCAAAATTTTTAATAAATTCAAAAAGGTGCCCCAATTATTGCACAATGTCAAATTTAATGGTGCCAACCCGCTTGAAGATAAAAATGTGAAAAATTTTATTGCAAAAGCAGAAAAAAAGCTTGGCTGTTCTGGTCGCCTTGTTATTAGAAAATCGGGGACTGAATCATTAATTCGCATAATGGCTCAAGGCGATGATAAAAAATTGGTTAGGGATTTAGTTGAAAATATCTCTGATATGATTAGGCGGGCTTCTTAGTTAAATAGTTAAATAGTTAAATAGTTAAATTGTCTTATCGTCTTATTGTCTGACCAAAAATATATTTCTATTATCAGCATTATTTCTGACATTGTTTACAAAATCTTAGGGTTAATTCTTTAGGTTAATTCACCATTAAGGATGGGAAGCGTTATTTGCCATTCAAAATTAAGGTGAAACTAAAAGGAATTAAAAATGCGCAATCTGAAGGTAGTGGCTATAGTAACTTTGTCTGCCTTATTGGCTGCTCCGGTTCAGGCAGCAGATCCAATTCAATTTCCGGTTACCGATTACCCCGATATAGATCTTCCAGAGGCTGATTATGGGTTGGGCGGTTCATTTTATTTACGCGGTAGTGCAGCGATGAATGCTTGGACTGCATCTGATGGAACCATCTGTGCCTGTGTAACAACATTTAATACGGTTGGTTATGGATATTCACTTGGTCTTGGTTTTGGCTATGAAAATGGTGAAGGTTTCAGAACGGATGTAACATTTGATTATCTGAACAATAGAGGTCTAACCACTTCAACCGGCCATACGGTGAATTTACAATCTGGTTTAGCTCTGGCTAATATTTATTATGATTTTATGTTTGATGAATATGGCGCTTCAGCAGAAGGTGGAATGGGCATTTATGTTGGTGCGGGAATAGGTGTTGCTAAAAATTATTCTGAAATATTAGATAATTCAGGAACACAAACAGCCTGGGGCACTTCCTTTGAAGGTGCTGTTGCTGGCATGGCGGGTGTATCTTATGATATGGGCAATATGGTTGCCGATCTTGGTTATCGTGGAATTTATATGAACAAGGTTATGAACCAACCCCCATCTACCCCACCAACCTATATTATAAATAATAATTTCATTCACGAGGTTCGCGGCACAGTTCGCTATAGATTATAGTTAAATTGACGATGTAATATTCAAAATAATTGTCTAAACTTCCTGGCGCCCCTAAGGGGGCGTTTTTTGGCTTTATCTGGTCTAATCAATATATTTACCCATCTTCCATTAGTAGCAAATATTATATCTGGTAAAAAATATATATGAGGCTAATATATAGAATTGATAAATTATTCTTTTACGGGGCTGGAATGGATAAATATGAGTTCAAGCTTACCCAATATTGAAACTGCGCCGCAATTATTTGCGCAAATTTTAGTGCGCCGTTTTTTAGCAAATATTGTTGATTTAGTAATTATGTCCATAATTATTTTTTTCCTGTTCATAATATTATTTTTTGCCGGAATTGTTAGTTTTGGAATTTTTTGGCTGACAATACCAATAATTATTCCCCTTTCTATTTTGCTCTATTATATATTTACCTTAGGTTCAAATATGCGGGCTACTATTGGGATGAAAATTTTTGATATTATTTTAGTCCCAACAAAGGGATTAGCGCTCAGTGGTTGGGGGGTATTATTTCATCCATTTATTTTTTGGTTAACTATTTGGATCTTTGCACCCTTATTAATAATCGGCTTATTTACAAAAAGAAGGCAATTATTGCATGATTTACTCACATCAACCATGATGGTGCGGCGCTCGGCTTTAGAGCGACAAATATATTAAGACCCACCTAAAAAAGCGTTGATTTATGCGATTCATATATAGATAGACTAAAAACTCACAATTTTATTTGCATAAATATAGTTTTTTCTTGGGTTATTTTGCTAAATCAGCATGATAAAGGCATGTTGGACCTGATTTTAGCACAGGAAAATTTGGCAATGTGGTTAATTTTTGCCACAATTGGGGGTGCTATGTTGTTTTACGCAACAGAGTGGGTGCCAATTGAATTAACCTCGCTTGGCGCACTAGTTGCGTTAATATTAATTTCTACTCTTTTGCCGCAAACAGGGCTTAGTGCGGAACAATTATTAATTGGTTTTGCCAATCCGGCGCTTATTACAATTTTAGCCCTGTTGGTGATTGGGCAGGGATTAATTCAAACAGAGGCGCTAGCCGGATTAAGCGAAAAATTAGTGCGCTTATGGCCTGATAATCCAATGAGGGTGGTTATTTTGGCGTTAATAATTGCCGGAGCAGCCAGCGCTATCGTGAATAATACTCCTGTTGTAATCGTCTTTATTCCCCTGCTTGCTTCCTTATTGGCAAAAAGAAATTTACCCGCCTCAAAATTTATGATGCCGCTTAGCTTTATGACTATTCTTGGCGGCATGACTACGGTTCTTGGTTCTTCAACCAATTTGCTCGCCGCTGGCATAGCGCAGCAAAATGGAATTGAATCGGTTAGTTTTTTCTCTTTTGCAATACCCGGTCTTATTATGGCGATTATTGGCGGAATATATGTATTATTTATTGCTCCGCGCATCATGCCCGATAATGCAGGTGATACTATTGTGAAACAAAATCGCAATAGGCAATTTATTACCGAAATTCGTCTCTCTTATGGCCACCCGCTAATCGGGGAACATACGGTTGGCGGCATGTTCCCAAAATTGACTAATTTGACCGTTAGGGCGGTGCAAAGGGGGAAGGAAAGATTTTTACCCCCATTTGATGATATTACATTAAAGAGCGGCGATATATTAATCATAGCGGCAACACGTGAGGCACTAACTCAGGCTCTTAGAGATTGGCATGCATTTGAAGATACTGGCTCTATCAATACGCAGGAACGTGAAAAAGGAGTTATGTTGTGCGAAGCATTAGTTCCACCTAGCTCACGCCTGATAGGATATGGCGTTGATCAGTCGGGCTTTATGGCGCAACATAATGTGCTAATTTTGGGTATGGAGCGCCGCTCTAGAATGCCGCGCCAGTTAATGAGTGAAATTCGTCTTGAGGCGGGTGATGTGCTATTAATAGCCGGGCAGCCTAGCGCATTTGAGAAAATGCGCGGTTTGCAGGATTTAATTGTAATTGAATGGAGCGCTTCAGAAGTTAAGCCACGCGGTCATGCTTTAAGGGCTTTGATAATATTTTTTCTAACTGTTGCCACTATTGCCAGCGGAATTAGCGCAACAGTTGTGCCAGCAATTATTGGCGCATTTTTTATGATAGCTTCCGGTTGTCTTAATATACGCCAGGCTGCCCGCTCAATTGACAGGCGAATTATTATGTTAGTTGGCTCTTCAATTGCTATGGCATCGGCTATGCAATCAACGGGGGGAGCGGAATTTGTCGCCAATGGGGTAATTGCTTCTTTGGGGACAAGTTCGCCTGCTATTATTATGAGCGGGCTATTTTTGCTTGTGGCAATATTCACTAGCTTTTTATCAAATAATGCCACTGCCGTTTTATTTACCCCCATTGCTATTGCCGCTGCTAATTCGCTTAATGTTGACCCTTTACCATTAATAGTTGCGGTTATTTTGGGGGCTAATGCCTCTTTTGCTTCCCCCATTGGCTATCAGACAAATTTACTGGTAATGAGCGCTGGCCATTATAATTTTAGAGATTTCTTTATTGTGGGCATACCATTAGTAATTATTGTATGGATTGTATTTTCATTATTTGCTCCTTACTATTATGGTGTTTGAATTTGTTGAAAGAACAAAATGAGTGAGCAGCCGGCAAAAAAATTACAGTTTTTTATTAGTGAAGAAGGACCATGCCCCTATATTGATAATCTTAGTGAGAGAAAAATTTTTACCTATCTTAGTGGTAAGGGAGCGGAGGAAATTTTACAAATATTGAGCCATCATGGTTTTCGCCGTTCACAAAATGTGCTTTATCGGCCAATTTGCGATAATTGCGCAAAATGTAAACCGGTCAGAATAATTATTGATAAATATTCACCCAGCAAAAGCCAAAGACGCATTATTAATCGTAATAAAGATATTATCGCTATAGAAAAACCGCTTAAAGCGAACAAAGAACAATATAAATTATTCAAACTATATTTAGCCGCGCGCCATATTGATGGGAATATGGTGGAGATGGATTTTATAGATTATGAATATATGGTTGAAGATAGTGTTATAGATAGTAAAATTATTGAATATTTCCTGCCAGATAAGAATGAAGGGAAGGAAAGATTAGTTGGAGTTGCGCTTTGCGATTTTTTATTTGATGGTATTTCAATGGTTTATAGTTTTTTTGATCCCAAACTAAATTCCCGCTCGCTTGGTAAATATATGATAATTGATAATATTAAACGGGCAAAAAATAGAAATTTACCATATTTATATTTGGGCTATTGGGTTATGGGTGCCAAAAAAATGCAATATAAGGCCGAATTTAGACCGCTGGAAATTATTCAAAATCAGGATGGCTGGCAAAATTTTACAAATGGGACTTAAAATAATTAAAATAGCAGGGTAATAATTTTCTCAAGCCATTAAATTGTCATATTCTATTGTGCAAGCATATTTGCTTTAGAATGGTTTGGTTTATATGTTTAGATTTTTTTTAGCTATATTTAGATTAATATTTTTCTCACTTGTTCTGGGCTTGTCGCTAATCAGCATTATTGCAGCGCTTGGCTTTATCCATCCCGCCTTTGATATATTTAACCATTTTCAACCATTTCTATTTACTGGCACATTATTTTTGATTTTGCTTATCCCCATTTTTTTACAAAATAAAAAATGGCAATCTTTCACCATTACAATTGCTGCTACCGGTTTTATTAGCTCCGCTATTATTGTTGTGCCCGAATTAGTGCTTAATATTAGCGCGAAATTAGAGAAAAAAGAGGCAGAAAGTTTTACCTATAAATTACTAACACAGAATATTTTCGGGCGCAATTATTCGCTTGAACTTTCGGCTAAGGCAATTAAAGAAGAAAATCCAGATATAGTAGTTTTACAAGAATATTTCCCCGGTCAACGGCATAAATTACATGCTTTCTTAAAGGAAGATTACCCCTATTATGAGATTTGCACCGGAGGCAAAAGGGCTAATATTGCTATATATTCCAAGCTGGAATTTCAAAAATTAAATTCATCTATTTGTGCTTTTAATAATGAACAAAGAGTATCGCGTTTATTAGTAAGGATAAAGGGAAAGGGAGGAGATAATTTTACCATTGTTACGACTCATCTTGATTGGCCTATACAAATTAGCCAATTTAAGAAGAGTGAGAATTTTTTTACAAAAATTAATCTTATGTTTGCCCGTAAACAAAAGCAATTTGCCGATTTAGCTATGGCGCTAAGAACTTTTAATGGGCCATTAATTTTGGCAGGGGATTTTAACTCAACTTCCTGGTCATATAGTTTACGTAATTTTGCTAAGGAAAATGAATTAAAACTTCTAACCCGCGCAGTTTTGACCTATCCAAATCAATTTTATATTTTTGGTTGGCGAAATGTTTTTCCCATTATCGGGCTAGATCATATTATGACTAAGGGTGATGTGACAATATATGAATTAAGAAAGGGGAAGTCGGCGGGAAGTGATCATAATTCTATTATTATTAGATTTTCTGTTTGAAATGAAAGCCCTAGCTAGCAGGACAAATCTCTGGATTAGTCCTCCGTGAAGAATTTTTAATATGTTGATATTTCTTGAGATTTTTCTCTTATCGGGCATTTAATATTACCAGATTTACCTCTCCATATGCAGTTTTCTTGCAATTTTGATGGATATTTTTGCGATTTCCGATTTCTAACTCCTACCTTCTCCCTTTTGGGTTTGCCCTACTTTTGCCCTCGTTCCCTATCATCCTTACTTTCGTTTCACTCTCGCCCTAACCCTCGCTGTTCTTCATTTCCGATAATTGGCTCATAATAACAATGTTTCAAAGTTCTTTGTTTTACAAAGAAAAGCTAGTATATCTATTCCGATTTCCTTGCAATTCTGCCTCCCGACTTCTGCCTTCTGATTTCTGGTTTCTAATTTCTGACTCCCCACCCCTTGCTTAAAGCTAACACACCCACCACTAACCCATTGAAATATGGCAATATTCGCCGTACCGTACGGTACGGTTCGGCGAATATGGAATAAAATCAATGGGTTAGATGTGATAATTTGAGTTTTTGAACGTATACGAATGGCTTTAGGACAGGCAAACTAAACTATGGCGCAAATCATTTTGGCTTTCCTTTGTTATTTAGAGCGCCTTATCTTACTCTTATCCTTGCATTTAATTACCTGTTATCCATTCCAATCATCATAAAGCAAAGTTCTTTCTTTTGCAAAGTGGAATTAGTATTTTATCCTAGAAGTTGGGTTGTTTGAAGTTGTGGGAACGATTGTGGGGTGTGGTTTTGGGGTGTATGTATGTGGGAAGCAGTAGCAACTTTGGAGTGTGAATGTTTGAAGGCAAGAGCGCCTTTTCTTAATATTATCCTCTTAACCTCACCCACTCCCATGCCCTAGCCCTCGCCATTTATCACTTCCATATTAGTTTATGTATTATAATGTCTCAAAGTTTTTTGTTTTGCAATGTGAGATATATTTATTTTGAAATATCAACTTATCTGGTTTTAGCTATGGTTGCGAAGGGTTGCGGGGTGGTATTTGGGGGGGTGCTGGGCGTATAGGGTGTGGTTTTAGAGGGTAAATGGCTGGGGAGTGAGGATATTTTACTCCCATTTATAAATTTATTTCTTAATGGCTTTTTTTGCACCACTGCCCTAATTCATCTTTTGAGCTGTCTCTCTCTTGCTATCTTTCATGCTCATGCTCTTGTTCCCTCTCCCCCATTTATCACTTCCATATTAGTTCACAATTATAATGTTTCAAAGTTCTTTCTTTTGCAATGTGAGCTAGTATTTTATTCTGAGAAGTTGTGTAATTTGGGTTGAGAGTGGTTGCGCAGGACTATGAGAATAATTATGGAGTGCGGTTTTTTGGGGGGTGTGGTGTGGTTTTGGAGTAAGAATGGTTGGAGGCAAGGATAATTTTTCTCTCTTAGCTTGCTTTCTCCTTTTTCCCACGCCAATGCCCTCGCTGTTTATCACTTCAAATATTTAGTCAATAATTATAACTGTTTCAAAGTTCTTT
>WFXU01000070.1 GCA_015490455.1 Hyphomicrobiales bacterium | reverse complement strand
CTGGAGACTTGGGTTATGACAACACCGCGTTTGATATGGCAGTGGGAATCGAACCCACGTCCATTCTCTGTTTGGGGAAAATGTGGAGAAAAACATTTCCCGCGTAGGGACGCGGAGAACGGCACGTAGAAGGTCTCAAGGTATTGTAAATAAAGGGCTTTTGATGTGTCGGCACTGGGGAGACTGGATTTCCGGAAGGCGGCGTTCCCTCCACCATTTGAAAAAAGACAACCCGTCTCTCCGGGGTCATTCTCCGGGACGACGGGTTTTCTATTTCCCCTTGTTTTCATTATATAATTTATGTAATTATAGGAATATAATTACGAAAATTTCATTGCGCACCAGATTTTCCCAGCCCATGCGATCAGTTATGGCAGTTTTTGAGCGTAGTTTTGATGCATAATCAATGAATATTGTTGCCAAAATAATTGGAATAGTTCTCACCCTTCTATAGATGATATAAGCAAAATAATTTAGGCTGTCCTAGCCTTACTATTAAATAAATTTTGTTTCAATAGAATATGCATAATGCGTAAAAATAGCCGAGCGCGACTAGTAGCAAATTTCATACACATTTAGGTGATTTTACTTATTTAAGTGATTTTACTTGGCAATTTTTTGCCTTATATTTAACCTATTTATATTCCATTCAGGAAATATATGGGTTGATTTAATGGATTTTACTGATGAATTATAAAAATAATGGTTTTTTTCATTCGCTAAACCGTCGTAGTTTTTTGAAAAATAGTGCCCTTAGTTCTTTTGCGTTTTCTGCTGCCTTTATTATGCCAAATTGGCCGGCTTTGGCACAAGCAGCAAATTTACATAATAATTCCCTAAAAATCCCACCGCTTTACAGGGGAGAAAAGCAGGGCGATATTACAATATTTAACCTTGAAATGCGAAATGGTAATACCGAGTTCTATAAAGGAATTAATAGTCCGACCAGCGGTATAAATGGCTCTTATCTTGGACCAACACTAAGAATGAATAATGGCGATAGGGTTCGTTTAAATGTTAAAAATTTAATAGGTGAAACAACTACTCTTCACTGGCATGGTCTGCATGTTCCAGCAAAATATGATGGTGGTCCGCACCAGCCGATAAAGCATGGTGAGGTTTGGTCGCCGGAATTTACCATTATACAAAAGGCTGCCAGTTTTTGGTATCACCCGCATTTAATGGGCAAAACTGCCGAACATGTCTGGCAAGGCTTAGCCGGGATGATAATAGTTGATGATGAAGAAAGTTTGGCGCTTTCATTGCCTAAAGAATATGGTGTTGATGATATTCCGCTGGTTTTGCAGGATAGAAGATTCTTAAAAGACGGCTCAATTACCTATTCCCCAACCAGGCATGATATTATGGTCGGAATGGTTGGTGATGTTCCGCTAGCCAATGGCACTGTTACACCATATTTTGTTGCTAAAAAACAATTATTGCGCTTAAGGCTATTAAATGGGGCTAATGCTTCTATTTATGATTTAAGTTTTAGTGATAATCGCTCATTTGTGCAGATAGCAACCGATGGTTCAATGCTTGAAGAACCGTTTGAAACTAATTCAATTTTGCTATCGCCAGGGGAGAGAGCTGAAATTATTGTAGATGTAAGTGGCGATAAGAATTTTATGTTGCAAAGCAGGCCATATGTCGCCTCTGGTATGAGTTCTGGCATGATGGGTGGCGGCATGATGAGAGGGGAATCGTCATCTGACGGACAGCTATTTAATTTTTTAGAAATTAGGCCGGATAGTTATCTTAAAAAATCTCCCCCACTACCAAAAAAACTAACCACTATTAATTGGCTAGATGAAAAAAATGCAGATAAAAATAGAAGTTTTTTAATGTCTATGCCAATGGGACCTATGATGATGCTTGGTTTGGGCAAGACTCACACTATTAATGGCAAAGAAATGAAAATGTCTCGCATTGATGAGATAATAAAGCTTAATGATATTGAGATTTGGGAATTGGGAAATGATTCAATGTTTGCCCATCCATTTCATGTGCATGATGTGCAATTTCAAATATTAAGCCGCAATGGCAAAAAACCTCATGCGGGGGAGCGTGGATTAAAAGATGTTGTGTTGGTTAATCCGGGTGAAATTGTGCGCATTATAGCGAAATTTGAAACTTATGCCGATGATAAATATCCCTATATGTATCATTGTCATATTTTAGAACATGAAGATGCCGGCATGATGGGACAATTTCTGGTTGTTGCTTAGGGCTAATTAATCGTCCGTGAAGAACTTCTAACATGTTGATATTTTAATATTTTGCTCTTATTGCATATTTAATTTTACAAAATTTGTTTCTTTAGGTGCAGTTTCTTGCAATTTTGCTATGGATATTTTTGCGTTTTTCGACTTCTGACTTTCGCTCTTACCCTTGCCCTCTCTTACTCTCGCCCTCATCCACGCTGATTATCACCTCCAATATTAGTTCATACTTATAATGTTTCAAAGTTCTTTGTTTTGCAAAGTGCAATAGCATTTTTATTACGGTTAGTTAAATTATTTAATTGTAGATGTAGTTTTGAGGGGGTGCAGGGGGGGTGTTTGTGAGACTAATTGTGGGCGTGGAATATTGAGTTTATGACAGAGTCAAACATTGTGCCATGCTGAGCAAAGCCAAAGCTCTTGTTGCAATTGATGCTAGTAACCGCCCGCCATGCACACTATCCTTTTTTCTCACAAATTCAACTTCTGACTCCTGACTTTTGAGCGATAAATCTTCAGGCCGACTATATTTCTTGAACCTGCACAACTCTGAAAGTATGCATTTTGCCGTCATCTTCTTTAATGGAGACATATTCGCCAATTGTGAAATATTCATCGCCAAACCTGAAGCCTGCTTCATCATCATCTGCGCGACTATCATCATAATCAATAATCCAGCGCCCACCCGGCCCATGCACCAGTAGCCCTATCGCATCTTCTTCATTGGGGCGAAAACGGCGCACACGGCATTTATCACGATATTTTTTTGCCAATTCAGCATCAATCTGGCCATTTTCTAAAAGTGGAGCAAGAATATCATAGCCATGCTTCGCATCTCCCCCGGGATATCCCTGTTCGCGCGCTAACTCTAATTTTATATGGCGAAATGATTTTGGCAAATTATGCATATTCTCTCCCCTTTTCTCCTCTTATAACAGCCCTCAGCATAAATTATTAATTTTATTAGATTGCGAAATTAATTTAATTTAGTGTTAGTGACACATAAGCACGGGGACATCTGCTGTTCTTAAAATATCCCTAGTTACACCGCCAAGTATCCATTCCCTAAATCGGGAGTGACCATAGCCGCCCATCACCAGCATTTTGGCATTTGTTTTTTCCACCTCATTTAACAGGGCTTCTGCCGGATTTTTCCAATTTGTAATTTGTCTTATTTCAGCATTAGCGCCGTGCCTATCTAAATGTCTAGCAATGTCGGCGCCCGGAACGGATTTTTCAAATTCCTTGCTACCCTCCTCTGAGACAAGGGCAATGGTTACCTTTTTGGCTTTGCGTAAAACTGGCATAGCTTCGGAAACTGCGCGCGCACTTTCACGAGTATTGCGCCAGGCAACAACAACATAATCTATTTCCCCATTTGGCATAATTGCGGGAGGGGCAAAAAATACCCCACGACCAGAATTAAATAATACCGCTTCTAATAATTCCGGAGCTGCCGTATGGTGATTATAGGGGCGGGTGGCAATCATCAAATCAGAAGTTCTTGCCTCAGCGCTAAGCTTATCGCCGGCCTGAGATGCAGGAACATCTATACGGCGAAGCTCGCTATTTACATCCATTTTTAGTAAATATTCTGCTAGTTTTTTTTCTATTTTATCGCCAGCATCAATAGCGCTATCGCTTATAGTTGAAACTGTTTGCGCTGTAATCATTGAACCATAGCCTGCAGCGTAAATATTATCAGGCAAAATATTGCAAAATAAGCCTGTTACAAACGCCCCATGCCTGATGGCGAGCAATTCAGCATAGGCTAAGCGCACCCTATCTTCATCATTACCCTCAAGATGTACTATCAGATCTTTTAACATTTTTTTCTCCTTCGCTCTGCCTAGATGAGTTACCCCACCCTCTTTGATATTTGGATTTATTTTCTGGCTTATGCATTGACCTGTATCAAAAAATTATCGCCATAATATATCTCATAATATACGGTATACGATATGACTTAATTTGACCATGATTATATTGGTTATATTTATTTGCTTGTATATTTTAATTTATTTGGATTATCTAAAAATATATTTTACTATAGTCTTATTTTACAATCTATATTAATTTGGTTTCAAAAATGATTGGAAGAAAGTGGAAGAACGTTTAGACGTACATAATTCATCTATTCCCAAATTATGCCGTTCTTGTGAAGTGCGTCATAGGGGTATTTGTGGAGCGCTAAAGCCAGAAGAATTACTTGAGCTTTCTAAATATACAAGACGCGTTGATTATCCCGCCGGCAAAGAAATAAGTGGTGATAGTGAGGATGTTGTTTCTTATTCCACAATTATGCATGGCGTGGTTAAACTAAGTAAAATGTTGGAAGATGGGCGCCAGCAAGTTGTTGGTTTGCAATTTGCGCCGGATCTTATCGGTAGAATGTTTTCAATAAAAAACCATTTTACTGCTGAAGCTGCTTCAAATATTCAACTTTGCAAAATGCCAAAAGCTGCGCTCGAAAGACTTATTAAAAAAAATCCCGAAATTGAACATAAATTATTAGAGCAGACTTTACGTGAACTTGATGAGGCGCGCGAATGGATGGTGACTTTGGGTCGTAAAACTGCTGCTGAAAAAGTGGCTTGTTTTCTTTATCTGATAGCTACGCATATTGATCCGACATATATTGATGGTAATTTAGAAAATCTAACCTTTGAACTGCCACTGACCAGAGCCGATATAGCAGATTTTTTGGGTCTCACTATTGAAACTGTCTCACGCCAATTTACCAAATTAAGAACGGATGGAATAATTGAAATTTCTGTTGGTCGGAATATTTGTGTTCCGGATTTAGCAAAATTAAAAGAACGCTGCGGCTAGTTTAGCTGATTTAATTTGTAGATTTATGCTGCAAGACGGGGTTTATAATTTCATGCACAAACTCAATATGACGCCTTAAACTTTCAAAAAAACCCCTTATTACATAGCCGGTCGCTTCGGCGCTGTGTGATGGCTGGCCAGTGCCATAAGAGAGTAATATTTCCGCCAGCTCTTCTGCATTATATTCATCTATTTTATGTTCTTTTTTTATTTTTTCCGTAATGGCGGTTAAATTTGCGGCGCATTTTTCATTATTCTGTAATAGGGGGAAAAGATTTTCTCTTTCTATTTTGTGCGCTCTTTTAATGAGTGGAACAATGGTTTTTGCCGTATGAATACAGATTTGTTCGTCAACATTATATGGCAGCGAATCAGCTATTTCTTCCAGAACATCACAAAGCGCCAATTGCTCAAGGCGTATTTGCTCATAGGAAGATTTGAGTTCCAATATATTATTTAACTGGGGGTTGCTGTTCATAAATACCCCTCTATTTGGATAATTAGCCCCAAAAAATATAAAAAATGCCAAAAATCGCTAAATACTATTGCATTAGAGCCTAATTGCGTCATAGGTTTAGATTATATGCTTTGATCTATGTCAAAGTATTGTTATTAACTAATAACTAGAACCAACATGTAACTAAAACTAACATGGCAAAGCTTAAAGCTTTTGTTGTGGGAGAAACCAGAATTAATATGCGTTAAAAACGCCTGGGGGAATCATGAGACATTTAAGTGGGACTATTATCCTGGCATTGGGAACGTTGCTTGCGGTGCTGGCAGCGGCCTTTGCTGCGGATTCTTTATTCCGGATACATGCAATTATACTCGCACTAACTCTTGGCATTGCCACAATAGTCATGCTGCGCAAGGTGCAGGTTAGTGGGGGAAAAGAGGTTGACAGGTCCGGTTATATGGATGAGCCAGTAAGGATTGGGGTTATTCTTACGGTTTTTTGGGGCATAGTTGGCTTCCTACAGGGAGTTTTAATTGCCACTCAACTTGCATGGCCTGAATGGAATATTGAGCCATGGTTTAATTTTGGTCGCATGCGGCCTTTGCACACTTCAGCAGTTATTTTCGCCTTTGGCGGCACAGCGCTTTTGACAACCTCTTTCTATGTTGTGCAGCGCACATGTCGCGCTAGACTCTGGGGTGGCGATGGTTTGGCATGGTTTGTATTTTGGGGCTACCAACTATTTATTGTAATGGCAGCAACGGGCTATTTACTCGGCATTACTCAGGGCCGTGAATATGCCGAACCAGAATGGTATGTAGATATTTGGTTAACAATAGTCTGGGTTGCATATTTGGTGTTGTTTCTTGGCACGCTGGTTAAACGTAAAGAGAAACATATCTATGTTGCAAACTGGTTCTATCTGGCATTTATCGTAACCATTGCTATGCTACATGTTGTCAATAATCTGGCGGTGCCCGTGTCATTATTGGGTGTTAAGAGCTACTCAATGTTTTCTGGTGTGCAGGATGCAATGACCCAATGGTGGTATGGCCATAATGCGGTGGGCTTCTTCTTGACTGCCGGTTTCTTAGGCATGATGTATTATTTTATGCCAAAACAAGCAAATCGCCCGGTCTATTCATATAGGCTTTCAATTGTTCACTTTTGGTCGCTAATATTCTTATATATTTGGGCAGGACCGCACCATCTGCACTATACTGCGCTTCCCGATTGGACACAAACTTTGGGTATGGCCTTTTCAGTAATGCTCTGGATGCCATCATGGGGAGGTATGATAAATGGTCTTATGACCCTTTCAGGCGCTTGGGATAAGATAAGGACAGATCCAATAATCAGAATGATGGTTATGGCGGTTGCCTTTTATGGCATGTCAACCTTTGAAGGTCCGGTTATGTCAATTAAATATGTTAACTCGCTAAGCCACTATACTGACTGGACTATCGGGCATGTGCACTCAGGAGCGCTTGGTTGGGTAGGCATGATCACATTTGGTGCGATCTATTTTCTTGTTCCAAGATTATGGGGGCGTAAGCAGCTCTATTCACTAAGAATGGTTAACTGGCACTTCTGGCTGGCAACATTGGGTATTGTTATTTATGCAGCCTCTCTTTGGGTTGCAGGTATTACGCAAGGCCTAATGTGGAAAGAGTATGATGATCAAGGCTTCTTGGTTTATTCTTTCGCGGAGTCAGTTTCGGCACTACATCCATATTATGTGCTTCGTATGATTGCCGGTCTGCTTTATCTAACTGGAGCTTTAATCATGGCATGGAATGTTTATAAAACAATCCGTGGCGATGTTCGCAGTGAAAAACCAATGGCAGCATCTGCCATGCAACCAGCAGAATAGGAGGCGTTAATTATGGGTTTTTTAGATAAACATAAGGCGCTTGAGAAAAATGTCTCTTTGTTGCTAGTAGGATCGCTGTTAGTGGTTTCTGTTGGCGGTATTGTTGAGATTGCGCCATTATTCTATTTCCAGAATACAATTGAAAAGGTGGAGGGCATGAGGCCCTACACCCCGCTAGAACTGGCAGGGCGGAATATTTATATTCGTGAGGGATGTTATACATGTCACTCTCAAATGATCCGTCCCTTCCGTGATGAGGTTGAGCGTTATGGCCAATATTCGCTGGCGGCAGAATCTATGTATGATTATCCGTTCCAGTGGGGTTCAAAGCGAACCGGACCGGATCTGGCGCGTATTGGCGGGCGCTATTCCAATGAATGGCAGGTTCAGCATCTGACAGATCCGCGCTCGGTTGTGCCCGAATCCATCATGCCTTCATATGGCTTCCTATCCAAAACAAAATTGGAATATGAAAATATGGGCGCCCACCTTAAAGCTAATGAGAGGTTTAACAGGGTTCCATATACTGTTCAGCAAATAGAAAATGCGGTTGCAGATGTTGTGGCGCAGGCCACACCTGATGCGGACATTTCTGGGCTTGAGGAGCGCTATACATATGATGGCAGATTTAATGTTCCGCTTGGTGATTTTGACGGCAATCCAGAAGAAATCACAGAGATGGATGCGTTGGTTGCCTATCTGCAAATGCTTGGTACTTTGGTAGATTTTTCTACCTATGTGCCTGAAGACAACTATCGCTAGGAGGATGTCATGACTTATGAAGTTGTTAGAAATTTCGCCGGCACATGGGGGCTGATATATTTGGTTGTTGTCTTTCTTGGGGTGATTGCCTTTGTATTGCGTCCCTCTATGGGGAAGCATGCTGAAGATGCTGCAAATATTCCCTTTAATGATGACCATTCAGAAGGGGACATTTCAAAATGAGTGAAAAAAAAGAAATAGATGAAATTAGTGGCACCGAAACAACGGGGCATGAGTGGGACGGTATTAAGGAGTTAAATACTCCACTTCCCCGTTGGTGGTTGTGGATCTTTTATGGCACTGTTATCTGGGCAATTGGTTATATGATCGCTATGCCCTCTATTCCACTGATTAATGGTGCTTATAAGGGGGTGCTAGGTTTTTCTAGCCGAGCAAATGTTGTTAGCGATATAGAGGCCGCAAAAGCTGCTCAATCTGAGTTCATAACTAAGATTAAGGAAACAGAAGTTGCTGACATTGTAGCCGATGAGGAGTTAGCTCGCTTTGCTCGGGCTGGTGGTGAATCGGCCTTTAAGGTTAATTGTTCGCAATGTCATGGCTCTGGTGCGCAGGGCTCCTATGGTTATCCTAACCTCAATGATGATGAATGGATTTGGGGCGGAACTATTGATGATATTTATAATATTATCACCAATGGTGCGCGCTATGATGCAAATGAGGATACTCTCATTAGTGAGATGCCAGCCTTTGGCGCTGATGAATTGCTGGAGCCTGATGAAATAAAGGCGGTGGCAAATTATGTGGCCTCTATCTCCGGTGGTGAAGCAGATAGTGCGCTAGCTAAAAATGGAGCAGAAATTTACGCTGATAATTGCGCTGCATGTCATGGAGATAGTGGTGAGGGCGTCGCTGTGCTTGGGGGGCCGCCATTAAATAATGCTATTTGGCTTTATGAAGGTGGGGTTGATGCTATTACAGAGCAGATTAATCAACCCAAACATGGAGTAATGCCAGCATGGAATGACAAGCTGGATGATGTGACAATAAAACAGCTGGCCGTTTATGTTTATTCTCTTGGTGGAGGGCAGTAAACATAAAGGTAATATTTTAAGAAAGGCTGCCCGTAGGGCAGCCTTTTATTTTTCATATAATTGATAGAGAATATGCACATTAAGCTTGGAAATAACAATTAAAAGGGTTAGAATTTATGTGGACTATGAAAATAAATAGATTGAAGTTGCAAAATAAATAATAGTTCAATTTATAAAATAGCCAAACAAATATTAAAGTGCAAAATTATGTCTATAAAATCAAAAAAAATTACCTCCCAGTCCAAACCAGCGGCAAAAGAGAATAAAGTTAAACTTTATGAAGCACGAAAAAAAATATTTCCTAAAGATGTAAAGGGAAAATACAGGCGCTTCAAATGGATTTGGATGATTTTGACACTTGGCGCTTTTGCTATCACGCCTTGGCTTAGATGGGATAGGGGACCCTATGCTAGCGATCAATTATTATTGATTGATATTGCTAATCGTCGTTTCTTTTTTGCCTCTATAGAAATATGGCCGCAGGAATTTTATTATGTGACCGGAATGTTGATAATGGCGGGCATTGGTTTATTTTTGACAACTTCCGTTGTTGGTAGGGCGTGGTGCGGATTTTCTTGTCCGCAAACGGTTTGGACTGATTTATTTATGTTGGTTGAAAATAAGGTTGAGGGCGATAGGAATGCGCGTATTCGGTTAGAAAAGGGACCTTGGACGGTTGAAAAAATATTCAAAGTTGGCCTTAAATATTTTATTTGGCTTATTATTTCAGTTTTAACGGGTGCGATTTTTACACTTTATTTTGCTGATGCGCCGCAATTAGCCAGAGATCTGATTAGCTTACAGGCGCCACCTATTGCCTATATTACTATTGCTATTTTAACTGCCACAACTTTTACTTTTGCCGGTTTTATGCGTGAGCAAATCTGTATTTATATGTGTCCCTGGCCGCGAATTCAAGGAACTATGCTTGACGAAGATTCGCTAATAGTCACCTATAATGATTGGCGCGGCGAGCCGCGCTCAAAGCATGCCAAGAGGCAAAAAAGAGCCGGCATTATGGTTGGCGATTGTATTGATTGTGAAGCTTGCGTGCATGTTTGCCCAACGGGAATTGATATTCGCGAAGGTCCTCAGCTTGAATGTATAACTTGTGCGCTTTGTATTGATGCTTGTGACAATGTGATGGAAAAAATTGGCTTAGAAAAAGGTCTTATTTCATATTCCACATTAAAGGATTATGCATATAATCTTGAGCTGACTAGTGCTAAGAATGAAAGCGAAAAACAAAAAACTATCCCAACACATCATGCCAGCCACAATGAGTTAATGTTAGGCAAATCTATAATTCCCACAAAGGCTAGAGATCCAAAAAGCGGGAAATTATATGATAAATTTAGGCACACTAGCTGGCGGAATTTCTTTAGACCTCGCCCAATAATTTATTTTACAGTTTGGGGAGTAATCGGTCTGGTAATGTTGGTAGCCGTAGCTCTTAGAAACCCTCTTGATATTAATGTGTTGCACGATAGGAACCCGCTATATACGGTTCTTTCTAATGGCGATGTAAGAAATGGATATAATATTAAAATATTAAATATGGTTCCTGAAAAACAAAAGGTTGAACTGTCAATTGAAGGGCTAAAAAATGCCACTATGGAACTGGTTGGGAAAAATGGTATAGAATATGAAACAATAATGCTGGATTTGGTGCCCGATGCAGTTACACCGATTAGATTATATGTAAGGGCAGACCCTGATAATCTTGATAGTGTGCGAACCGACTTTAATTTTGTTGTAGTTGATAATTATAATGAAAGAAGCGCGAGGGCGCGTTCATTTTTTGAAATTCCTGAAAAATAGGGAGAAATTTAATGGAAAATACAGTGCGGAATAGAAAAGGGCAAAGGCAATTTACCGGCTGGCATATGTTATTTATAATGCTTGGCTTTTTTGGCATTGTTATAGGGGCAAATTTATATATGGCAATTTCGGCTGACAGGGCTTGGACGGGGCTAGTTGTAAAAAATAGCTATGTTGCCTCGCAGGAATATAACGAAAAATTAGCCGCAAACAGGGCGCAACATGCTATGGGTTGGTCTAGCAATATTGAAATTGTTGATGGTGAATTTATTTTCACGCTTCTTGATGGTGAACAAAAGCCACTCTCAGCGCAGGAGGTTATAGTGCAAATTAACCGTCCAGTTGGCACAAAAGATGATGTGCAATTAATTTTGCAGCAGCGCGAAGATGGAAAATATAGTGCCAATGTTGATCTTGGTGCTGGAGTTTGGAAAGTCTATCTGGTTGCTAATTTTGCCGATCAACCCGCCTTTGAACATTATTATAAATTGGTTATTGAGGAACAATAATGTCTTGTTGTGCACCGGGAGTTCAGTCTTCGGTAGAACAGTTAGGATCTCTTGAAAAAGATGATGAGACTTTATTGGCCGTTTCCAGCGATCTTGGTAATGGCAAAAAACAGTTGGAATTGGCGGTTCCTGACGTTAGTTGTGCAGCCTGTATTGCGACAATCGAAAAAGCGCTAAATAAGCTTGATATGGTTAATGAAGCACGGGTAAATGTCTCTTCCAAGCGGGTTAGGGTTAATTATAGCGTTGGGAAGGGGCGTCCTTCTGATATTACTGAAGCGATAATAAATAGTGGTTATCGCACATTTTTATTAGATCCTGATGCTGACAATAAGAGCGATAAAACATTATCCGAACTGGTTCGTTCACTTGCCGTTGCCGGATTTGCTACGGGCAATATTATGCTATTTTCTATTTCGGTATGGGCAGGGGCGGATCCGGTTACACGCGATTTTTTCCACTGGATTTCGGCCATGATAGCTATTCCAGCGGTGGCTTATGCCGGTAGGCCATTTTTTCGTTCAGCCTTTCACGCATTAAGGGCGAAAAGTCTAAATATGGATGTGCCCATTTCTTTGGCGGTGATTTTGGCGGTATTTATGTCAATTTATGAGACGCTTAATTCTAATCCTGACGCTTATTTTGATGCCGCTGTTTCTTTATTATTCTTTTTGCTGATAGGGCGCACGCTTGATTATTTAATGCGCGAAAAAGCGCGTGGAGCGGTTAGGAATCTTGCGCGACTTGCTCCAAAAAATGTTATGCGCATTAAAAATAAGGGTGAGCGAGAACTTATTAAAGTCAGCGAAGTTGAACCTAATATGATTTTAGAAATAGCTGCGGGGGAGCGCGTCCCGGTTGATGGGGAAGTTATTTCCGGTATTTCTGATGTGGATCTATCGCTGGTAACGGGCGAATCAGTGCCAGAGCAAGTTAAAAAGGGAGATATTTTGCTGGCAGGAGCTGCCAATCTCTCTGGCGTGCTTATTATGAAAGCCAAAAAAAGGGCAGCTGATTCATTTTTAGCAAGAATGATTTCATTAATGGAATCGGCTGAAGGGTCTAAGGCCGGATATAAGAGAATAGCCGATAGAATTGCAACTATTTACGCGCCAGCAGTGCATTTATTATCTTTTGTTACTTTTCTTGGCTGGGGGTTGCTGACCGGCAATTGGCACATGGCCACATTAAACGCCATTGCTGTTTTAATAATTACCTGCCCCTGCGCATTGGCCTTAGCGGTGCCAATTGCCCATGTTGTTGCGGCGGGCAGATTATTTGAGGCGGGCATTATGATGCGCGATGGGGCAGCGCTTGAGAGAATGGCAGAGGCAGATCATATTATTTTTGATAAGACAGGAACATTAACTAAGGGCACACCAGTTTTACAGGAGCAATTTTTTGGTGATAAAAAATTAAAAAAACGTGCCGCCAGCCTTGCAGCAGCCAGTAGGCATCCATTTTCAGTTGTTTTGGCTAAATCTGTTAAATCTCTTGAGCCAATATCAACAAAGGAAGTGCAGGAAATTCCGGGATTGGGGATTGAGGCCAAATTAGATGATGGGATTTGGCGTTTGGGTAGAGCCGAATTTTGTAATGTAAGGAAGGAAAAATCCCCTAAAAGCGGATCAAATGTCTGGCTTAGCCATAATGGTAAGCCAGTTGCCGGGTTTAGCTTTGATGATGAGGAACGTAAAGAGGCTAAATATATTATCCAGATATTAAAGGGCAAAAATATACCAATGTCGCTTTTATCGGGTGATAGGGAAGGCCCGGTAAAAGCTTTGGCCGAGCGTTTGGGCATTGAAGATGCCAGATATTCCCTTACTCCTAAGGATAAGGTTGAGATTTTATTGGAGCTTTCAAGACAGGGTAAAAAACTGTTAATGATTGGCGATGGAATGAATGATGCTCCGGCATTAAGGGCGGCCTATGTTTCTATGGCGCCCTCTAGCGCTGCCGATATTGGCAGAAATGCTGCCGATTTTATTTATACCAGAGATAGTCTGGACGCTGTTCCATTTGCTATGCATCTTGCAAAAAGAACTTCAAGAACGGTTTTACAAAATTTTGCTTTGGCTCTAACCTATAATACTATCGCTATACCATTGGCGGTTTTAGGATATGCATCGCCCCTTTTTGCCGCTTTGGCGATGAGCTCATCTTCAATATTGGTTACGTTAAATGCTTTAAGGCTGCGTTTTGGTGGAAATGATATTTTATTAGAAAAAAATATTAAGGCTAAGGCCAGAAATAGTGGTAAAAATTTACAAAAACTTAGTGCAATCAAAAAAGTGCCGGTGCGATGAAAACAATATTATTTCTTATTCCTTTGGCATTATTTTTAGGTTTGATTGGCTTGGGGGCTTTTTTATGGTCGTTGCGCTCGGGGCAATATGAGGATCTTGAAGGGGCAGGAATGCGTATATTGATTGATGATGAGGATGAACCTATTTCAGATGAGAAGGGTGAAAAACAATCTAAAGAGAGCGAAAATAAGGAGTCAAAATAGTCTCCCACGAAGAATTCTCATCACATTGATATTTCTTGATATTTTTCCTTTATTGCGCATTTAATATTGCAAGATTTTGCATCTATTGTGTAGTTTTTTTACAATTTTGCTATAGATATTTTTGTGATTCACTATTCCAAACAACTGATTTGGAG
>WFXU01000069.1 GCA_015490455.1 Hyphomicrobiales bacterium | reverse complement strand
CTCACGCCGCGCAGGCTCTTTTGTGCGCTCACGCCGCGCAGGCTGGACGCCATCATAGCAATCTGTTCACAAAGATATTTTATGAAATTGAAATAAATATCCCTCATTGTCATGCCGTGCTTGACACGGCATCCAGTAGCCCGCCTTTTGGTGGGCAAAAAACTGCTTAATGTTAAATATTTGGCATTACTGGATTGCGGGTCAAGCCTGCAATAACGTGGGGAGGGGTAATGGCGTGAGGGGTGATAATGGCACGTAAGGGGATAATGACTCGCAGAGGGATAATAGCGCGTAGGGGAATAACGACATAGATATTGATTTATAATATGAATTAAATTTGCTATCATTTTACAGACCGCCTTCATTTTCGGCTTTTTCCAGCGTTTTCGCTACCTGTTTCCTCTCACTAAGTTTAGTGAAAAATATTTCTAGCGGCACGCGGAACAAGCCTTCCATCGCTCCGGTAAATAAAATCACCAAAGCCTGAATAACAATTATCATTTCTCTGGTTATTGCCGGCATCCAAAAAGCAAGCTCTAGCCCCCCCTGATAAAGCGCACCAAATAAAATAGCCGCCAACGCAATGCCTATTGGGTGGTTGCGCCCCATTAAACCAACCGCAATGCCGACAAAACCATAGCCAAAAACAAAATCTATCACCAAACGCTGTTGCACGCCTAAAACTTCATTAACCGCAATCATGCCAGCAATAGCACCAGCCATAGTCATGGAAATCATAATAATTTTAGAATTTGAAATACCGGCATAATGGGCTGCATTTGGGTTCTGCCCCATTGCCCTTATTTTATAGCCAAGCTCGGTATGCCAAAGTAAAATATAAGAACCAATAAGCAATAAGATTGCAATAAATAACATAACATTAACTGGAGCATAACCGAAAAAATCCCAAAATTCGCGTAATTGCGGAATTTTACCGGCATTGGTAACAGATGCGCTTTCCGGTGCCATTTGCCCTTTGGCTTTTAACACATTATTTAACATATAAACCATAAAGGTTGCGGCAATAAAATTAAACATAATAGTGGTTATCACTACATGAGAGCCGCGTTTTGCCGCTAAATATCCCGGAATAAAGCCCCAAAAACCACCAATGGCACCAGCAGCTAACATTGCTAGTGGCACAACTAGCAGCCAGTGGGTCTGATCTAATGAAAGACCAACAAATATTGCCCCAAGCCCGGCAATATAGGCTTGCCCCTCCGCTCCAATATTAAATTGCCCGGCATGGCTGGCAATGGCAAAGGCAAGCCCGGCAAACACGAAATTCGTGGCAAAATGTAAAGTATAACCAATACCCTCCCCATAGCCAAAAGCGCCATAAAGCAATATGCCCATAGCTTTAATTGGGTTTTCACCAACAGCCAAAACAACTAAACCCGAAATGACAAAGGCAAGTGTGAGATTGAGTGCCGGAACAAGCGCTAAATCTGCCCAGCGTGGCAATGGTTTTCTTACGGCCATTAGTTCTGCTCCAGTTTTTTCAAATAGTTGATATTGCTGGATTGCGGGTCAAGCCCGCAATGACGTGGGGAGAGGTAATGGCGTTCAGGTGGATAATGACGTGAAGAGGGGTGATGGCGTGCAGGGGAGTAATGGCGCGTAAGGGAATAATGGCGCGTAAGGGAATAATGGTGCTTAGACATATAGCAACATAGATATTGTTTCATAATCCCAATTAGATTTGCTATCATTTTATAAACTACCTTTATTATCTACTTTATCGCTTTTTCACTTGCCGCCATCGGCTCGTTCCGAGCCTGTCCCTGCACCCCCGCCATTAACAAGCCCAAATCACTTTCTGAAGTGGTTTCAGGGTCAGCCTCGCCAACAATATGACCGTCAAACATAACCAAAATCCTATCGCTAAGAGAGCGAATTTCATCTAATTCAACCGAAACCAGCAAAATAGCTTTGCCCTCATCACGCATTTTAATTATATGATTATGAATAGATTCAATTGCCCCAATATCAACCCCACGCGTTGGCTGGCCAACGATAAAAATTTCCGGATCGCGCGATATCTCACGTGCCAAAACGATCTTTTGCTGATTGCCACCAGAAAAATTAGCCGCCTTTAAGCGTTCATTTGGCGGTCTAATATCAAATTTTTTAATTTGCTCTTTAGCTTCCTTACGGCAAGCGGGAATAGAAAGAAACATTCCTTTGCCATATTTATCATCGTCTTGATAGCCAAGTATACAATTTTCCCACTGTTCAAAACTAACTACCAACCCCTGCTCTTGCCTATCTTCAGGAACGTGAGCCAAACCGGCTTTGCGAATTTTTGCTGCTCCATCATCGCCAGAAATATTGACCTCTTTGCCATTTATCAATATTTGTCCTTCGCTTTGTTTGCGCATTCCGGCAATTGCTTCTAATAATTCAGATTGTCCATTACCAGAAACCCCAGCAATGCCGACAATTTCACCAGCGCGAACGTTAAAACTAACGCCCTTTACCCTAGTTACACCAATGTCATCTTTGACATATAAATTGTTAATTTCTAACTTTACTTCTTTAGGATTGGCCTTACCCTTTTCAACCCGCATTAAAACCGAGCGACCAACCATTAGTTCGGCCAACTCATTTGGATTGGTATGCTTGGTTTTTAATGTTTTAACCATTTTGCCGCGCCGCATAACCGAGACTTCATCGGTTATGGCCATTATTTCACGTAATTTATGGGTAATTAAAACAATGGTTTTTCCCTGCTCCTTTAGGGTCTGTAAAACTCTAAATAAATGTTTTGCTTCTGAAGGGGTTAAAACTCCCGTTGGCTCGTCAAGGATTAAAATTTCAGCGCCACGATAAAGCGCTTTTAATATTTCAACCCTTTGTTGTTGCCCGACCGATAAATCTTCAATTAAAGCGTCCGGATCAACCTCTAATTCATATTCTTCGGCCAGGCGTTTTAGTTCTGCGCGTGCTTTTTCCATGCTTGATTTTAACAGAAAATTATCCTCAACCCCCAAAATTATATTTTCAAGCACAGTAAAATTATCAACAAGCATAAAATGTTGATGCACCATGCCTATGCCTAAACGTAAAGCATGGCTTGAATCCTTTATCCGCACCTTGTCTCCATTTACCTTTATCTCGCCGCTTTCAGCAGTATAAAAACCATAAAGGATTGACATTAAAGTGGTTTTGCCAGCGCCATTCTCGCCAACAATGCCGTGCACCGTGCCGCGTTTAATTGGTAAATCTATATTTTTATTGGCGTGCACCGGCCCAAAATGCTTATTTATTTTAATAAGCTCAATTGCCAGTTCGCCATTTTCAGATGAAACAGCGCTCAAATTCTCTGAGCGCTGCTCTTTAAGCTGAATTTTATTTGTCATTAGCTATCTTAGCCAACTGGGCAGGTACTATCTGTTGTATAATCGTGAACGACAATCTCACCTGAAATTATCTTGGCCGCCAATTCGTCAGCCTTTGCTTTCATCTCATCGGTGATTAAGTCTTTATTATATTCGTCAAGTGCCCAGCCAACACCATCATTGGCTAGCCCCATTACATTAATGCCAGAAGACCAATTGCCGCTTGTTCCATCTTCAAATGCTTTTTCAACGGCAACATCAACACGCTTAAGCATTGAAGTTAAAACGGAGCCGGGCTGGAGATAGTTCTGGTTAGAATCAACGCCTATTGAATATACACCTGCATCTGCAGCAGCCTGAAGAACGCCAAGACCAGAACCACCAGCTGCGGCATAAATTACGTCAGCGCCGCGATTTATAGCTGCCTTTGCCAGTTCTCCAGCGGTCACCGGATCGTTCCAGGCGGCAGGAGTTGTCCCGGTGTAATTTTCAAATAGTTCAATATCCGGATTTATAGCAACAGCCCCTTGCGCATATCCGCAATAAAATTTGTGAATTAGCGGAATATCCATGCCACCGACAAAACCAATTTTACCGGTTTTTGACTTCATAGCCGCCAATGCTCCAACCAAATAAGAACCCTCATGCTCATTAAATACTACTGAGCGCACATTTGGTTCATCAACCACCATATCAATTAGGGCAAAATTTGTATCCGGAAATTCTGGGGCTACTTTTGATAAAGCCGCCGCCCAGGAAAAACCAGCCATAACAACTGGATTAGCACCGGAAGAAGCAAATTTACGTAATACTTGCTCCCTTTGTGCATCATTTGCTAATTCAATTTCTCTAAAACTTTTTCCAGTTTTCTTTGACCAGCCAACGGCACCATTATAAGCGCTTTCATTAAATGATTTATCAAATTTTCCCCCTAAATCATAAATAATGGCAGGCTCGGCAAGGGCTGCACCCGCTGCAAATAGGGCACCAACGGCAACTGAGCTAATAAGTGTCGCCATTTTTATAGCTCTTTTCTTAATGGATTTCATTTTTTACTCCCTGTTTTGTTTCAAAAGGATTTAGCTATAATAAGCAAATATATTATCCCTGAAATCTGATGAATGCAATTCAATCTCGCAAATAGATTTTTAGCAAGAAGAAAATCAAAAATTTGCGCTATTTTATTCAATAATCAACATTTACCGCTCTATTTTGCCTTTTTTTGAAAAAATCTCAATTGAATTTTGCTAATTATCCAAAATATTTGCCAAAATTCGTTGCTCACTTTTTACATCAAAAGGTGCATATTCTTAGTGGCAATATTTATGGGAATTTTTTCTCCCCCTTTAATCATATGAATACCCTCCAGACGAAAAATTATTTCTTCGCCATTTTCCCCTAAATTACCGTGAATAAATATATCCACGCTTTTGCAATCATAGTAGCAAAAATCGGGGCACAGCTTATGAATAATAGATAAAATGTAACGCTAAGGAGAAAAGGGCGATTTGTTTTAACGTGCTAGAAATATAATTTATTTTTATGGTTCAAAAAATTATCAAAATGGCTTAATTCTCAGTCTTTGTCTGATTTTTAGGTTTATTGGGTTTAATTGATAAAATTTCTACCTTCATTGCCTGTGCAAAACGTTCAAAAAATCTGTCAATTATTTTTTGCGCACTGCTTCCTATTATGGTTTTCCCTAATTTCATTATGCTGTTTGAGCCTCCACCAACAGCATTAAATTGTAATTGGGTGGCTAAATCACCCTTTATTTCCCTATCAATTAGTTCAATATTTGCACTAGCGTGAACTTTACCCAAAATACCCCCCCGTCCCCTGCCGCTAAGAGTATATTTGCTTGCCACCTCAATATCTGATAAAAATAAATCGCCCTTAAATGTCTTTTTTAACACAGTAAGATTAACTTCAACTTCGAGCTCAAGCTGGTCTTTTTTGACCCAGCAAATTTTTTTGCAGCCAAAAATGGTTTGTTTGAGAATTTTTTCATCATTTAAGGCCTGCCAGACCTTAATGCGCGGTGCCATTATTAAATATTGCCCACTAAATTCCATTTTTGCCCCTTTTGCCCCTCTGTGTATAAAGTTCTTTTTTCTTGATTATTTTATATATGCAAAGATAGTGATCTATCATAAAAAGCAAAAGGGGCAAAATCTGAAAAGGGTATGAAATGTCTAAAAAAGCGCAAATTTGTGCAACATATCAAAAAAGCGCGATATTAAAGAGCGTAAAAGAGGATTAAAAATGAAAAATGATTTAGTAAAACAGCCTTTGCAATATCTTGATAAGGCGGTAAAAGCAATTCGCAATTTAGGCTTGTGGCCGGAAAAAACAGAAGAAGCGCCAATTACTGGCTTGTTGCAGGAAATTACTGATCTTGATGAAAATAAAGTTTTGCTCATTGCTCGCACGCTTGGGCAGGCTTCAATTTTTAACGAAGTTGTGCGCGAGCAAATTGCCGCAATGAATATTGGTGAACGTTATGAAGATATAACCAAAGGGTTTGACTCTATTCGTGATGATGCAAAATCTTTAGTAGATCAGCTAGATGATGGAAAATTAGATATTTTTGAACGTGCTTCAAATGTGTGGATGAAAATTTCACGCGGAGATATTGCAACTCGTTTTAACAAAATACGCGATATTTATCTTAATGTTACTAAAGATACTAAAGATCAGATAAGCAGAGAATATACTATTCTTGAAGCCTATCGCGATTTTCGGGGGGCACTTAAGCAGGCCGAAATCATGGCGCTGGAACTGTTGCAGAGAGCTGAAAAAATTCTTGCCGAAAGAAAAGAGGCACTAAGTAAGGCCAGCAAGAAATTAGCTGAATTTTCTGATGGAACGCCAGCCGAAAGGGCGCGGCTTGAAATGGAGCGCGATGAAAAATTACGCGAATTACAAAATGAAGAACGGCGCTATCAAATAGCAAAAGACCTTTCAGATAATTTGACTATTTCATATAATAGTTCCGAAGTTGTAATGGCACGCCTTATGCAAACAACCAATGCTAAGGAACGTGTCTATCAGCAATCTATCTCGTTTTTTTCAACCAATGAAACAGTTTTAACCGCACTTTCTGCCTCTTTCACCGGCATGTTTGGTTTGCATGAAAGCACTGAAACGCTTAATGCAATGAAAGAGGGCATGTCTAAATCTCTGGAAACTCTTGCCGAAATTGGCAATAAAGTGCAAACAGAAGCGTTAAAAGCAGGATATGGCCCAACAATTCGCGCCGATGCGGTAAAAAAGCTGGTTGATTCGGTTATTAATTTCCAGGAAAAATCTCAGGGGATAATTGAAGAAATGCGCGCTTTGGCAACGAAAAATTCCGCAGAAATTCGTGATGCGGTGGAAGATGGGAAAAAACGTCTTGCTGCTTTGGCAAGTGAAGGAAATAATTTGCTGGCTGAAGGGAAACAGATAAAGGAAAAATAAGTTTTATTTTGGATTAGGATTAGGAAAAATCGCTTTATGAATAAAAAGGGTGTCGTGCTTGATGAACTTATGCTGGCAATGGATGTAGTGGATACGCTACGTTATCGCGATGAGTTTGTTCGGCGTGAACTTGGAGGAGAGGAGAAAGAAGCGCAATTAATTAGTAAATTGCGCAAAATCTATCAGGAACAGGGTATAGAAGTTCCAGATAGAATATTAAAAGAGGGCGTTAAGGCGCTTTCTGAAAGCCGTTTTGTTTATGAGCCGCCTCCCAAATCCTTCAAAACCGCTTTGGCCAGATTATATGTTTCGCGCTCTAAATGGGGACCCTGGCTGATTGGCATAATTTTGGCGATAATTATCGCTTTTTCCTATTGGCAATTCATCTATTTGCCTAAGCAGGAACGGAATATTAAAAATGCGCAAATAGAGCTTTTGGAAATAATGCCAAAAAAAATGGACGAGCTTTATCAGACCATAATTGATGAAGCAAAGGTGCAAGAGGCTATTTCTATGGCAGAAGAAATTGTCAAAAGGGGTAAAATTGCTATTAGAGAGGAAAATCGTCAGGCAGCGCAGGAGGCAATTAATGAATTAACCAAATTACGCGATAAGTTACGGCTTGAATATGATTTAAGAATTGTAAATCGCGAAGGGGAAAAATCTGGCTTTTGGACTTTTCCGGAAATAAATAATGCAGCCACAAATTATTATTTAGTAGTTGAAGCGATTGATAAAAAGGGAAATAAATTATCACTTCCAATTCTGAACGAAGAAAATGGAGAGATAAAAATTGTAAATATTTGGGGCGTAAGGGTTCCAGAGGAAGTTTATGCGCAAGTGGCAAGCGATAAGCGAGATGATGGTATTATTCAAAAAAATATTATCGGAAATAAACCTTATGGCTATCTGGAGGTGAATTATTCAATTTCCGTTTTGGGTGGCGCAATAACTGAGTGGTAAAATGGCATTAAGTGGACCTCAGGCTTTAAGAAAACTGGATAAGGCAATAGATAAAATTCGCCGGGAGGAGCAGGATATTTCGCGCCGATTAGCCCTATCAAACAAAAAGGTAGCACAATTTAAGCAAAAAGAAAGCGTGCTTATAAGACAGTTAATTGAGTTACAATTAGACGCTAAAAGCAGGAAAGAATTAGGCTCGCAATTATTTGGAGCAGAAAAAAGAGCCCATAGAGTATTGGAAGCGCATGAAGCTCAGCTTCAAAGGCTTGAAAATCAGCTAAAAGAACTTGATGAAAAAATTGCTTTAGAGGCAAAAAATCATCAAGCTCTTTTAGAAAAAATAAAAAAGGCGCAGAATGAACTTAATGTTCTTTCTAAAAAAATTATCGCCGAATTAGAAAAAGATTTAACCTATCAAAAAGCCAAAGAAAAATATGAGAAATTAGCAGAAATTGCGCAAAGAAGTTTAGAGAAAACCGAACTAGCTGAGAAAACTCGCGAAGAAAAAGGTCAACCCTATCGTGATGATGATTTATTTATCTATTTATGGAACAAAAAATATGGCACCAAAGATTATAAAGCCTCTAATTTAATTCGCTGGCTTGATGGCAAAGTCGCAAGCCTAATAGGCTATAATCAGGCAAGGCCTAATTTTGCTATGCTCAATGAGATTCCAATAAGACTTAGGGAACATGCGCAATATCAGCAGGAATTAGCGCAAAAAGCACTTGATAAGGTTGAACTTATAGAAAAAAGGGCAATTGATAAAGCGGGCGGCAAAAGGGTGCGTAAAATATTAGAGCAAAGCCAAGCAAAATCAGAAGAACTAACCAAATTAATGGCAAAATTGGAAGATGAGCGTGATGAGATTGCGCAAAAATATAATTTGCTGGCTGAGGGGCGCTCACCCGAATTGGAAAAAGCCATTATTCAGCTTGAAAAAATAATGCAGGCACAAAATATCAGGCTTTTATTTGAGCGTAGCACTATTACCAGCATTAAAGATGATGATAATTTGGTTAAAAAAATAGAAAATATTAGAAAAGCCATAAAGGAGGAAGAGCCTGATATTAGATCATATAGGGAGCGCCTTAGAATTTTGGGGCAAAGAAGACGCGAATTAGAAGATATTGAATGGGAATTCAAAAGAGCACGCTTTGATGATCCCCTCTCTAGTTTTAGCAGAAATGATTTGGCCGGTAGCCTATTAAAAGAATTTTTATCCGGAGCAATTAGTGCAGCTATTTACTGGCAGCAATGGCAAAATAGTCAAACTTGGCGCTCCGGTGCAGATTGGGATTCTTCTTTTATGCCGCGAAAAAGAGGTCGCTCAAGAAAATCACGGTCTTTTGATGTAAAATCTCCTTGGAGCTCCTCTTTTGGTAGATATTCTTCTTCTCGTTCGTCTGATTTTTCTTCCTTTTCCCGCCCAAGACGTTCTGGCTCTTACGGTTCAAGAAAAAATAAAGGCTTTAAGACTGGGGGCGGTTTTTAGAAAAATATTACGGCCACCCCCATTTAGCAGATAATTTGTCATCCGTGAAGGATACAATTCTGTGCAGGACGGGCCTTTGGAAGAGTAGGGGAGCGGGGGAGTTACTGAGAAAACAGAAGAATTATAGTTGATTTTTAGTGCGTAAAACAAAGCCAATAATCTCGGCTACCGCCTCATAAAGTTCAATTGGTATGGTTTCATCCAGTTCAACTCCGCTAAGCGCCTCCGCAAGCATTGGATTGGTCTCAATTATAATATCATTTTCCTTTGCCAGCTCAATTATTCTTTTTGCTACCTCTCCATATCCCTTAGCAACAATTTTAGGCGCTTCATCTTTGTCCTTATTGTAATTTAGCGCTACAGCAATATTTTCTTCTTCGCTCATAATTTATTATCCATTATTTCGCCAGATGATTTAGCTTCATTATCCGGTATTCCATGCTTAATTCTAACAAAATTTATTTCTAAACCGCGCGCTTGCAGACCTTCTAATAATGAGGGAATAAATTTATTTAATCTATTTGCTGTTGAATATTTTTCAGCCCAAATTAAGGCTCCAATCTTTCCAGCCATATAGGAAATATTTGCTCCTACTTCACCCATTTGCGCAATATTCATTGAAAAACGCATATTCCAGCCACTATCCTCAATATTATTATTTTTGCAGTTTGTATCTCTAAAAATTTGAAATCTAATAATATTATTTTCACTACCATAGGAAAAGGGTAGTTCAAGATTGATTTCATAATTTGTGCCCAAACGAGTAGGGTTATCTTGTAATGAGCTGATTTGAAATAGTTTTATGCGTGCAAGAGCGGCATCGGTTTGTGATAGTAAAGAATTGCTCAAAGATTTTACATCTCCCATATTCGCCAAATTTTTACTTTTGGGCAGTTGCGAGCGCGGATAAGGGCCCCTAATAGGAGGAGGGGGGCGGTTTATATCAGGCTTATTAGGGCCATATTGTTCACCCTGCCATTTAACAAGTGAATTACGAAGGGCTAATAATAGTGATTTTATATCTGCCTTTTGCGCCAAAAGCTGGTTTAATTGTGAGCTTGGTTTGCCCGATAATATACCTTCTAAAAAAATTCCTGAGCGTAAAATAGAGCCTCTTAACGCTTCTCCGGAAATGGGTATATCAAATTTTAATTGGCCGCTTAGTAATGATTGGGCTATATTTCTTATATTTTGCGGAATTGCTTTATTGGTAGAAAAACCTTCTTTTTGTAAATTTAATAAATTTGCAAATAGAGCAAATATGCTATCTTGTCTGGCAATCGCCATAGGAAGTGAAAGAAAGAGAGCTTGAGCAGTTGGGCTTGTTATAGGGGCGGTAACTGGATTATTAGTTTTTTCAGCAGATGAAACTTTACCTATTGCAATATTTTTATCATTGGTTTGCAAAAGTGAATTTTGTAAAATATTATTTAACACTAATCTATATTGCCTGCCTTCTTTACGAACCACAAATTGCAAAATAGTTCCAATGGGTGGATCTGCTCCAATAAAGGCAGAAAAAGCCTGCTGCCCAATAATAAAATTTATCGCCCCCTGACTAGTTTTGCCGCTAACTTTAGCGCTAACTATTTGTCCTGGCAGTAATTTTAGTTTTGATATTACGGATTGTGATAATATAATATTATTTGTAACCGTTTGCTCTGGCGCGCTAGATTGGGGGAGAATTTGAGCAGTTTGTTTATAAATATTGGCCGCAATATTTGTGGGTGCATTGTGTAAAATTTGCATATTGGCCTTATCCGCTACTAATTGCTGGGTTGGTGTGGCTCTTATGGGGGGTGGCTCAATTTTTCCTGCTTCTATTTGTTTTGTATTTTTTTTGGCGATTTCATTAATAATTTGTGCTTGGGGTTGATTATTTGATTGTTTGTTATAGCTTATTTTATTATAACTAGTTGTTAAATTTTGTTCTTTCTGTGCTTGGGCAATATTGCCCCTTTGTTCTGTTTGTCCTAATAGGGTGATTTGCGGTTTTGCCCCGCCTGATTGGAATAGAAATTTTAACATAACCCCAAGTTGGGGTTTACTGGGAAGATTTAAGCTAATTTGTTGGGAGCCGATTTTTAGTTGGGTTAATCCATCTGGCGTGTTAGAAACTACTTGCGCAATAAAGGTCTGACCCGGCCTTAAGCCCAAAGCGCGCAAAGCGCTTGAGCGAGGTGAATTAATATTTGCAGAACTATCGCTGACTATTTTCAATTGCAGACCTCATATATTCCCATTATGTCTACTTTATCAGGTTCGCTATCCCATTATGCCCATATATTGCGCGTGCCCCTATCTATAGCGAACTCTCAGATTATTTTGATGGACATTTGGTCATAATATAGGGATTCGCCAAATTTAGTAAGTGTCAGCCTATCACATATATTTGCATCATCTTTAGGGCCCAAAATAATAGAGAAATCCGAATAGAAAAATAGGAAATATTAACAAAATAAAATAACTTATCCACCCGTCACATAGATGATTTATAGTTTGTTCATGGTCGCAGAGTTGCGGCTTAAAGACAAAGATGCGTTGCTTTTGCGCATTAAATATATCTTTGACATCTAACTCTGTGGCTAGTGATTTATGAGTGAATTACCGGATCGCTTAGCGCTTATAAGGCGCTTATTTTATGTATTAGAAAAACAAATTACCCTTTTGGAGAAAGATATGGGCAAGCATGGAAGCAAAGAAATTACGCTGCTTGGAACTATCACCAGAAATTTAGAAAAACTTATTGATCTGGATCAGAAAGAACAAAATCGCAAAGCTGATAAAAAACGCTCGCGTGAGCTTGATGAATTAAGACAAAAGCTAACCGATAGAATCAGACAGTTAAGGGAAAATTAAATCTTAGTGGTGGTAATTTAAGACCTAATCAATTTATGACCCTAGAAAATGCCGAACAATTAATCGCCGCTTTATCAGATGATGAAGTT
Source organism: Hyphomicrobiales bacterium (assembly GCA_015490455.1). Lineage (GTDB taxonomy): Bacteria > Pseudomonadota > Alphaproteobacteria > Rhizobiales > Devosiaceae > S141-66. The sequence continues at coordinate 29,166 of WFXU01000069.1, read as the reverse complement.
GAAGAAGTCATTTATGATTGGGACTTATGGGCACGAAAAGAGCAATTGCCGCCAAATGGTGATTGGACTACCTGGTTGTTAATGGGCGGTAGAGGGTCTGGTAAAACCCGCGCCGGAGCCGAGTGGGTGCGCTCTTTAGCAACCGCTAAAAATGCTGTTTCACCCATTGCCCTAGTTGGTCAAACCATAAATCAGGCGCGCGCCATAATGGTAGAGGGGGAAAGTGGAATATTAAATATTGCCCCTAAGAAAAAAAGGCCTAAATTTGATCGCCAGCGCAATATTCTGATTTGGCCTAATGGGGTGGAGGCGCATTTAATGTCCGGTTCAGAAGCAGAACGTTTTCGTGGACCGCAATTTGCTGCTGCTTGGTGTGATGAAATTGGCAAATGGCCAAATGCCGAAAAAGCGTGGGATATGTTGCAATTCGCCCTACGCTTAGGCAATAAACCACGCCAATTAGCAACAACCACCCCGCGCCCAACTAAATTAATAAAGCGCTTGCTTAATGATAAAAACACTATTGTAACCAAAATGAAAACGGCGCAAAATCAAGCTAATTTAGCGCCTTCCTTTTTAACACAAATAGTTGAACGCTATAAAGGATCGATATTGGGGCGGCAGGAATTAGATGGAGAGCTAATTGAAGATTTACCTGATGCTTTGTGGTCACGCGGGCAAATTGAGGCAATAAAGACAAATGAGAATTTTCCGCTGGAAAGAATAATTATTGCAGTGGATCCGCCCGCAACAGCGCATAAAAAATCTGATGGTTGTGGCATTATTGTTGCTGCGAATTTTGGGGAAAAGGCAATAATTTTAGCCGACAAAACCATTAAACCGGCAAAACCTCTTATTTGGGCAAAAATAGTGGCCGATGCCTATAATATGTTTAATGCTGATGCTGTTATTGCTGAAGTTAATCAGGGCGGGGAGATGGTAGAACAAATGATTAGGCAAATAGATTGGAAAATTCCCGTCATAAATGTGCGTGCTACCCGCGCAAAATGGGTGCGGGCTGAACCTGTTGCGGCACTATATTTTCGTGGACTTGTCTATCATCGTTTTGGCCTTGATGAGTTGGAAGATGAAATGTGTTCCTTTACGCCCAACGGGATTAGTAATGGGCATTCTCCAGATAGGGTTGATGCGCTGGTTTGGGCGCTTAGCGAATTATTGCTTAATAAAATAAATCCTATGGTTCGATCTGTTTAAGGCAGTTTTAGAGAATAATAATTGCGCAAAATCTTAAAATAATTTTACGGAGAAGTTTAATGGCCTCTTGGATTAACCGCATTTTAGGCGGGCGGACAAATTTGGCAAAAAAAAATATTGAATTGGAGAAAAAAACACAGTCATTTTTTACCTTTACAGATCTAGCTCATGGCGGATTTGACGCGGATAATAGTTCGGCCGCCAGTGGTTTTACAAAAAATCCAATTATTCATCGCTGTGTTAGAATGATTGCACAGGCAGCTGCACGCGTGCCGCTTAAAATAATATCCAATGGTGAAAATCTTACAAATCACCCATTAATGGAATTATTAAAAAGGCCAAATATTCATTCATCAGGGCCTGAAATATTAGAGCGCCTATATTCATATTTGCAGCTATCAGGCAATGCTTATTTAGAGGCAATAATTGTTGAAAATGAGGTAAAAGCCCTATTTGACCTAAGGCCAGACAGGATGAAACTTATTGCCGGCAAAGATGGCTGGCCAATTGCCTATGAATATATTGCCGGAAATAAAAGGCGTAAAATCAGCCAGACTAAACATATAATTCCTTCTATTTTACATCTTAAACTGTTCCATCCCAATAATGATTATTATGGCGCCTCACCCTTTGAAGCCGCAAAGGAAAGTTTAGAAATTTTCGCTTTTGCTCTTCAATGGAATAAAGCCTTATTAAAAAATGGCGCGCGCCCCTCTGGTGCACTGGTCTATTCGGCGGCAAGTGGTAATCTTAATAGCGATCAATTTGAGCGTCTGAAAAGAGAATTAGAAAATAGTTTTCAGGGAACAAATAATGCCGGTAGGCCAATGTTACTGGAAGGGGGGCTTGATTGGAAAACCATCGCCCTTTCTCCAAAAGATATGGATTTTATTGAAGCAAAAAATGCCGCAGCAAGAGATATAGCCTTAGCATTTGGCGTGCCGCCAATGTTATTAGCCATTCCCGGCGATAATACTTATGCCAATTATGCTGAGGCAAATCGGGCATTTTGGCGACAAACTATCTTGCCGCTTGTGCGCCGTGTCAGCGCTAATATTTCTAATTGGCTGGCTCCGACTTTCAAAGAAGAAGTGCAAATAGAAGCAGATTTTACTTCAATTGAAGCTATTAGCGAAGATAGGGCACTTTTATGGAAACGTATAAGTGAGGCTAATTTTTTAAGCGATGAGGAAAAACGCGAGCAGCTTGGAATTGCAACAATGAATAATAATAGATGAAAGAATGAAAATGGATGAATTAACAAAATTAATATCCGAAAGAGGAGATTTAGCGCATTTAGCGCTTTTTTTATGGGCAAGTGGGGCAAGCGGCCTATTGTTCTGGGCGTTAAAGGAATTAGCCAATGCGCATAAGAGATTTAATGAATTTGTTGCGGAAATTGCGTCTCTAAATCGACTATTTAAGCGGGGTGAATAATATGTTTGTGTCTAAAAATACAAATAATCTGGCAAAAGATCCAAAACAGGTTTTTCGTCAATTTGCGTGGAATTTGGCAGGAACATTAAGCAGTTCAGCAAAAAACAGAGCGCCAAATAGAGCAAGAAATAGCAATAATAAGCCAGCAAAAAGCAAAAAAAGGACTAGTAAAAAATGAATATTGCATCAATTCCTATTGACGAAAATGGCCGTTTCTCCGGCTATGCTGCAATATTTAACCGACCAGATCAGGGAGGAGATATTATAAAGCCGGGAGCCTTTAGAAAATCTCTGGCTAATAAAAAAAATAATCCGATAAAATTATTATTTCAGCACGATCCTAAAGAGCCAGTGGGAATATGGGAAAATATATGTGAGGACGGATTTGGCCTATGGGTGCAGGGAAGATTATTGCCTAAAATTAACAGGGCGCGGGAGTTAAAAAATCTAATTAATAATGGCGCTATTGATGGACTTTCAATTGGCTTTAAGACCGAAAAAGCAAGACGAGACCGCATTAGCGGTTATCGCTATATTTTTCAATTAAATCTTTGGGAAATTTCCATCGTCACTTTCCCGATGATGGAGGGTGCTAGGATCAAACCAAACACCAGTTTGCCGGCAAATGATAATTTGCTGGCCCGGTCGTTAGATGCGGCCATTTCACTATTACGCAACCAATAAAGGAAATCCGCATTATGGATAATAAAAATGAAACATTAGAAAAAAAAGCAATTATTACCAAAAATAATGGTGATATATCTTCAATGTTTGATGAGTTTATGTCTGCATTTGAAGAATTCAAACATACTAACGACAAAAGATTAGAGGAGCTTGAAAGTAAAAATTCGGCCGATATTTTGCTTGAAGAAAAATTAGACAGGCTAAATGATATTTTGGACGAGCATAAGTCAGCTCTGAATCGCGCCGTAATTGAACGCGCTAGACCAGTTCTTGATGGTTCTGATTTTTCTAAACAGGCAAATAATGAATATAAAGAGGCTTTTTCTGCCTATGTAAAAAGAGGTGAAGAAAAATCTCTTTCAATTGGCTCTAATCCTGATGGTGGTTATTTAGTGCCAGATGAAACAGAGACAGAAATTGCCAGGCTGCTAAAAGATATTTCCCCCATCAGGTCTATTGCCGGAATTAGGGTTATTTCTTCAAGCATATATAAAAAGCCAATTACTGTTTCAGGGCCATCGGTTGGCTGGGTTGGCGAAACAGATTTGCGCCCTGAAACAGCAAGCCAGACTTTGGCTGAAATTACCTATCCGACTATGGAGCTTTATGCTATGCCGGCAGCTAGCGCTAATTTTTTAGATGATGCAGCGGTAGATGTTGGCCAATGGATTGCCGAAGAAGTAAATGCTGCCTTTGCCGAGCAAGAAAGTGCCGCTTTTGTCAATGGTGATGGGGTTAATAAGCCGACCGGCTTTTTAGCAGAGCCTATTATTGATGAAAATAGCTGGAGTTGGGGCAATATTGGCTATGTGCCAACAGGTAATTCGGGTGATTTCCCCGCAACTGATGCAAGTGATGTGCTAATTGATCTGGTTTATACACTTAAAGCAGGATATAGGCAAAATGCTGTTTGGGTGATGAACCGGAAAACTCAAGCCAAAATTCGCAAATTAAAAGATGCCGATGGCAATTATATTTGGCAGCCTTCAATATCGCCAAATGGGCGCGCTACATTGCTCGGTTTTGATTTGGTGGAAGCTGAAGATATGCCAGATATTAGTGCCGATTCAACATCTATCGCCTTTGGTGATTTTTCACGCGGCTATTTGATTGTAGATAGGCGCGGGGTGAATATATTAAGGGATCCCTATTCGGCAAAACCATATGTTTTATTCTATACAACAAAACGTGTCGGAGGAGGGGTTGCCGACTTTGACGCAATAAAATTACTCAAATTTGCTATCAGCTAGAACTCTAGTTAAATCTCAATAAGAGCGGGCAATATTGCCCGCTAATTTACAAATAATGAGAATAATATGACTTCCTATTTGCTAAATGGCCCCGATATTGAGCCGGTGACACTGGCTCAGGCCAAAGAATTTTTGCGCTTTGATAACAATAATGAAGATGATTTCATTAATTCCTTAATTACCGCCGCAAGACTACATGTTGAAAGTGTTAGCGGGCGAGCTCTTATTTCGCAAAGCTGGCGTTTAGTTTTGGATGAATGGCCAAAAAATAGAATTATTAATCTGCCAATAGCTCCGCTTATTTCTTTGAGCGCAATTAATATTTATGATGAGGAGGGTAATGCTAACTCTCTTTCTTTGGCCCAATTTCAGGCGGAAACAAAAACTAGCCCGGCTAGAATTTTTTTGCCCCGCCTTATTGAGGGACAAATTAATATGCGTGAGCGCCAGGCAATAGAAATTGATTTTTTGGCCGGATATGGTGCAACTGAACAAGATGTTCCCAATGATTTGAAAATAGCTATTTTTACCCTTATAGCCCACTGGTTTGAACATCGTGATGCTCTTATTATAGCCGGATCGGGCTCCATTGTGCCGGCTGGCTTTGATAGAATTATTGCTCCTTACAAAATTGTAAAATTATGAATATAAAAATTCCCCCCATTGGAAGTTTGCGCCATAGGGTGCAACTATTAAACAAAATTATGAGCAGCGATAATGCCGGCGGGCATGAGGTTACCTATGTCCATATTGCTAATGTGTGGGCTAATATTCGCTCTAATAATGGAATAATAAAGCAAATGGCTGATGCCAATATTAGCGCACTAACTCATATTGTCATAATCAGATATCGTAATGATATTAATATAGGCGATCGCATTATTTATGAAGGAAGAATATTTGAAATAATTTCCTTAAATGATCTTAATGGATATAAGGCCTATCTGAAATGTTTTTGCTCTGAACAGATTGTGAGGGGCTGATGGTTTATCCAATAATTGAATTACAAATAAAATTAATCGCCGCATTAAAGGCTGATAGTCAGCTAATTACATTATTAGGCTCAGAAGCAATTTTTGATGCACCGCCAAAGGGGAAAAAACCACCCCACATAGCCATAATTCGTCATGATTTAATATCGCGAAATAGCGATGAGGCGCTGGGCAATGAACATCAAATATTATTACATATTCGCCATAATAATGTCAGCCGCAGGGCAGTCTTGGAAATTGCCGAAAGAGTTATTCACATAGCATTAAATGACAATCTTTCAGGCGATAATTTATTAATAAGTCACGCCCAGCATATAAGAACAGAGAGTAAAATTGATCATAAAAGCTCAACCGCGATGGCTGCAATTTTTATGCGGTTTTTGAGTGAACCTATCAACTAATTAAATTGGAGATTTTTTCATGAGCGCTCAATCGGGCAAAGATATGTTATTAAAACTGGATCAGGATGGAAATGCTAATTTTTTGACTGTCGCCGGACTTCGCACTAAATCACTTAATTTTAACGCCGCCTTTATTGATATTACGGATTCAGAAAGTGCTGGCCGCTGGCGAGAATTATTATCAGGAGGAGGGATTAAATCTGCCTCTATAAATGGAGCCGGAATTTTTAAGGATAAAAATTCAGATGAACAAATACGTTCTTTATTTTTTTCCGGCACTATTAGAAATTGGCAGTTAATTTTACCCGATTTTGGCATAGTTGAAGGGCCGTTTCAGATTAGCGCCCTAGAATTTTCTGCTTCTTATGACAATGAAGTAACATTTGATATCGCCCTAGAAAGTGCGGGTGAACTCAACTTTATGGTGCTTTAGAATGGTTAATAAATATAGGGGTGAAGTGGAAGCCGTCATAGGGCACGAAAGGCGGACACTTTGCTTAACGCTTGGAGCACTGGCCGAACTTGAAGCGCGTTTGGGGGCTAAAGATCTTATCGGCTTAAGTGAAAGATTTGAAAATGGGCGCCTTTGTGCGCGCGATCTTATAGCCATATTAGGGGCAGCATTAAGGGGAGGAGGAAACGCCATCAGCGATGAGGAACTAGCCTCAATGCATATTGAGGGAGGCCTTAGGGGAGCCGCGCAAATAGTTATAGAATTATTGCAACAAACATTTGGTGAAGATGAATAATGGCTAATTCTAAATTAAGGGCTTTTCCCTGGAAAGAGGCAATGGAGTTTGGTTTTGGCGTGCTTAATTTGAGCTCACAGCAATTTTGGCAAATGAGTCCGCGTGAATTATTCGCGGCCTATAGAGCATTTAGCCCCAAAATAGTTGAGCCTTTGCAGCGGGAAAAATTACAAGATTTAATCAGACAATTTCCTGATGGGGAGAGAAAGTGTGACTAATATTAAAGATTTATTTTCAGAAGATTTTAATGGTGAAATAAGTGCAATTGAGGGAGAATTATTGCGAATTGACGAACTTGCTAAGGGAGTAGGTAAGACTATCGTAAATTCATTTAACTCAGCTATAATGAGTGGGAAATCTCTACGTTCCATATTAAGAGATATTGCGAAATCATTTGCCAATATTGCCCTAAAGGCGGCATTAAAACCCATTGGAAATTTTGCCTCCTCTTTTATTGAACAATTATTTAGAACCGCCAATCCACTAATTGCCAATCCAAAACCATTTGCTAAAGGCGGTGTAATTGCCGCCCCTACCTATTTCCCACTTAATGGCGGATTTGGTGTTGCAGGAGAAGCAGGAGCGGAAGCAATTTTGCCGCTTAAAAGGGGAAGTGATGGTAAATTGGGAGTTGCCAGCGTGCAAAGCGCGCCAATAAATATATCGGTAAATATTCAAACTCCAAATGTGCAAAGTTTCCTCAAGGCCGAAGCAGAAATTAGCGCAATGTTGTTAAGCGCGGTAAAACGTGGCGTAAGGGCAAGCTAATGGCTTTTCATCACGTAAGATTTCCGCTTGATATTGCGCTTGGAGCGCGTGGCGGACCAAAAAGAAAAACCGATATTGTAACTTTGGCTTCGGGGGCAGAGCAGCGCAATCAGCGCTGGGCAAATTCGCGCCGCACTTATAATGCTGGTTATGGTATAAAGTCACGTGCCGATATGGCAGTGGTGCTTGAATTTTTTGAAGAAAGGCGAGGGCGCCTGCATGGTTTTTTATGGCGTGATGGGTTGGATTATAGTTCCAGCTTTTCTGAGCAAATTAGTGCTGATGATCAGAAAATTGGAGAGGGGGACGGAATAAAAACTCAATTTCAGCTGGTCAAAACTTATGGGGCTGATTTTGACCCATATCAGCGTAAAATTACCAAACCCGTTGCCGAAACTGTTCTGATAAAGGTTGGGCAAAATCAGCTAAATAATAATGAATTTACAGTTGATGAAACAAGTGGAATTATAACTCTAAACCAAGCCCCTCAAGCTGGAGAAATAATAAGGGCAGGGTTTGAATTTGATGTTCCGGTGCGTTTTGACATAGACCATCTTGATATTGAGCTGGCAAGTTTTGATGGGGCAAATATTGCTAATATTCCGCTTATTGAGGTGCTTATATGAGGGAATTAAGCGAAGAATTTACTGCCCATCTGGCGGCTAATAGCACTAATTTAGCAAATTGCTGGAAAATAACCCGTCTAGATAATATTGTGCTTGGTTTTACGGATCATGATGAGGAGTTAAATTTTGCAGGCACTGTTTTTAGGCCGGCATTTGGTGCCGATATTAGTGAGGTTACATCTAAATTAGGCGCACAAACGGATAGTTCTGAAATTATTGGAATTATCAGTTCAGAGGCAATTTCAGAAGAAGATATTTTGCTTAATCGCTATGATGGGGCAAAGGTAGAGAGCTATAAGGTAAATTGGAAAGATGTAAGATTTTATCACCATCTGCGCACCGATTATATTGGCGAAATTGTGCGCAAAGATAATATATTTCGTGTTGAATTGCGTTCAGCCCAACATCAGTTAAATATTGCTAAAGGAAGAGTTTACCAATCTTTTTGTTCAGCAAGATTGGGTGATAATAAATGTTCCATTAATTTAGAAAGCGCCGATTATAGAATAAATGTTAGTGTGAATGAAATAATAGATCAATATTCGGTTGCTATTACTCTTTTAAGCGATTTTTCGGACGGATTTTTTTCTTTTGGAAAAGCTGTCTGGACTAGCGGAAAGAGAAATGGAAAAATTGATAAAATAATATCACAAAAAAATAATAATAATCAAACAATTATAGATTTTTCTGAGCCAATTTCCGATTGGGTAAATATTGGTGATGAATTTACTCTTTATGTAGGTTGCGATCGGCATTTTTCAACCTGTGTTGAAAAATTTAATAATGGCATAAATTTTCGTGGCTTTCCTCATATTCCCGGAGAGGATTTTATTTTACGCTATCCCAAAAAAACAATGAGCTTTAGTGGTAAGCCTTTATTCAAGTGACAAACCAGCAAAAATTAATTATTAATATTGCCAATAAATGGCTCGGAACACCCTATCGGCATCAGGCCAGCATAATGGGAGCGGGGTGCGATTGTCTTGGCTTATTGCGTGGAATTTGGCGCGAAATAATGGGTGAAGAACCGGTAAAAATACCTCCCTATAAGGCAGATTGGCGCGATAAAGAAAATGCCAATGCCCTATTGGCAGCAGCTGAGACTTATTTGCAAAAAAAACAAAACAACCAACCAAAAGAAGCCGATATAATTTTATTTCAAATGATACAATATATGCCGCCAAAACATTGTGCTATAATGGTGGAAAATAATTATTTTATTCACGCCCAAGAACATATTGGTGTTGTAAAGGCCCCTTTAAGTGAGGCTTGGGCTAAAAAAATTCATTCAGTCTATAAATTTCCAGAAAAATAATAATGGCTACAATAGCGTTTTCATTAGCAGGCCAGTCTATTGGTGGATTAATAGGAGGGCCTATTGGTGCAACTATCGGAAGAGCAGTTGGGGCTGTTGCCGGCTCGGCATTAGATAATGTTATTTTTGGCGATAAGAAGGAGCCAAATGTTCCCGCTAATATTCGCTTACAGGGCTCCATGCAGGGTGTGCCAATTAGTAAAATCTATGGTTGGAATCGCGTTAGTGGTAATATTATTTGGGCAACCGAACTTGAAAAAATCAGTTCAACCTCTTCTGGGGCAAAATCAAGCGGTTCATCTAGCGAAAAAAATGAGCAAATTGTAGCTAATTTTGCCATTGCCCTTTGTGAAGGAGAAGTAAATTATTTGGGGCGCATTTGGGCTGATGGAGAAATATTAGAAACAGAAGGGTTAAATATTCGCTTTTATAAGGGAAGCGCAGATCAGCTTGCCGATAGTTTAATTGTAGCTAAACAGGGGCAGGATAGGGCGCCTGCCTATCGCGACATTTGTTATTTAGTATTTGAGCGTTTCCCCCTCGCACCATTTGGTAATCGGATACCTAATATTTCCGTAGAATTATGCCGCTCGGTTGGGGATTTAGAAAATTCCTTGCAGGCAATTACCATTATTCCGGGTGCCAGCGAATTTGGCTATGAGCCAGAGCCAAAGGTCAGAATTATTTCTCCTGGCACAACCGCAAGCGAAAATGCGCATATTTATGCGCATAAATCAGATTGGACAGTTTCAATAGATGAATTAGTTGCGCTTTGCCCTAATCTAAAACATGTTGCGTTAATTATTTCTTGGTTTGGCGATGATTTACGTTGTGGTGAATGTAAAATTCAACCGCGTGTGGAAAATAATAATCGTAATATTGAAGGGGACAGATGGGAAGTAAATGGGCTTTTACGCCAGGATGTGCCGGTTGTAACGCAAAATGAAGGTGCACCCGCCTATGGCGGAACTCCTTCCGATAAGGCTGTGCTTAATGCCATTGCCGATTTGCACGCACGCGGATTAAAAGTGACAATCTATCCGCTAATAATGATGGATATTGCCAGTAATAATTCGCTTTTAGATCCATATACGCAAAATCTGGGTCAGCCGGCCTATCCGTGGCGGGGCAGAATAACATGTAATCCGGCTATAGGTGTTAGTGGTTCGCCCGATAAAACTAATAGTGTAATTGCGCAAATTGATGCCTTTGTTGGTAATGCCCAAATTAGCGATTTTACCATTTCCAATTCAAGCGTGATTTATAATGGCCCAAATGAATGGAGCTATCGCAGAATGATTTTGCATTATGCAAAATTGGTGGAAATAGCTGGTGGAGTAGATGCCTTTATTATCGGTTCTGAAATGCGCGCCATGACGCAAATAAGAAGCGATATTGAACAATTTCCCTTTGTTGATGCTTTGGTAGAATTGGCGCAGGATGTAAGAACAATTTTAGGCAATAATACTAAAATAAGCTATGCTGCCGATTGGTCTGAATATAGTGGTTATCAACCAGAAGATAGCAGCGGGGATAAATATTTTCATCTGGATGAACTTTGGGCGAGCAATGCAATAGATGCTATTGGGATAGACAATTATATGCCTATTGCCGATTGGCGTGATGGGGATAATCATCTTGATGCAGAATTAACTAATTCCTGTCGGGAAATTTCCTATTTGCAATCTAATATTAATGGGGGGGAAGGGTATGATTATTATTATGCTTCCTTCAACGATAGGGAAGCGCAAAATAGAACTCCAATAAGCGATGGCGCCCATAATGAAGATTGGATCTGGCGTTATAAAGATCTTTATAATTGGTGGAATAATTATCACTATAATCGGATAGGGGGAGAGCGTAAATCCACTCCAACCGCCTGGATTGCCCAATCAAAACCATTTTGGTTTACCGAATTAGGTTGCGGGGCTGTTGATAAAGGCTCTAATTTGCCAAGTGCCTTTTATGATCCAAAAAGTGCAGAAAATGCTTTACCCTATTTTTCATCAGGCGCACCAGACCCATTGCAACAACGACAACATATTAGAGCTCACCATCATTATTGGCAGCCGCAGGGAAATAATTTTACCGCCAATAATAACCCAATATCAAATATTTATGGTGGCTATATGTTGGATCCGGAGAGAATTTACGTTTGGACTTGGGACGCTAGAGCATATCCTGCTTTTCCTAATTTTTTAGAAATTTGGGCTGATGGAGAAAATTATAAGACTGGTCACTGGCTTACCGGCCGGCTTGGAGGGGCGGGAGCTGCCGAATTAATTAGGGCAATGGGGGCTGATTTTGCTATAGATATTAAGGCTGATATAGCAGGAAATCTACTGATTAATGGCGTGCAGATTAATAATATTGCTTCATTGCGTAGCGCCATTACTCCCATTCTTGATGCGTCAAATCTTGAAATAATTGATAGGCCAACAGGCCTTGAATTATGCTATATCACAAATTCTGCAATTATCAATATTGCCAAAAAAGATATAGCACAGTTAAATGGGGAATATTTAAGTAGAAAACAACCAGATTCCTTAACCAATATCGGGCAATTATCACTTAATTATTATGAACGGCAAAATAATTATGCCAGTGCAACAATTAGTGCTATTTCCTTAAAGGGAGATGGAATAGTTACGCAAAATTCAAATCTTACAATAAATAGTGCTGAGGCTGCCCGATCAGCCGAAAATGCGCTGGCAAGGCTGAATATTGCTGAAGATATAGTGAATTTTGCTCTGCCAGTCTCCTTTTTGGCGCTTGAGGTAGGTGATGTAATAAATATTGAAGGTCAGCTTAATGGTCCCTTCATAATTACCGAAATAGGTGATTGCGATCTTAGGAAAATCACCGCAAGAGCTATTTATAAACCCTCTAGCTATAGTCTGAAAGAAAATAAAATATCTGCTAGCTATTCTCCTGCTTCTTTTAAGGCTGTTCCGATTGTAATAGCTACGCATTTTCCGGCAAAAAGCGATGGTTCAACTAATTCAAGAATTTTATTTGCAGCTTTTTCAAACCCTTGGCCGGGTGAGATTATCATTAAAGATCAGCTTAGCAATTTAGAATTGGCGCGCCTTGAAAGTGCGGCCAATATTGGTGTGGTAAATTCGCCAATTAGTTCTGCTAATTCTCATATTTGGGATAATGCCAATATATTGGAGATAGAATTATATAATGGCTCACTCTCAAGTGCTGATAAATTAAGTGTTTTGGCAAATTCTAATAGAATAGCTGTTGAACGTGATGATGGTAGTTTTGAAATAATCGGTTTTGTTAATGCCGAATTAATTGCAAATAATATTTATAGAGTTAGCAAATTATTACGTGGCTTATTGGGAACTGATAACTCTATTAGCCCAATATCTGTTGGCAACAGAGTTGTTATTTTAGATCAGAATGTGCACTATTTTGATGTTCCACTAAATATTTTAGGAACCAATATTAATGCTATTTATTATATTGGTGCAAATGACGGTTTGGGGCATGAAATAAATATAAATATTGGGCTAAATGAAGTAAAGCCGCTTAAGCCAGTTCATTTAAGAGCAAAGAAAATTGTCTCCGCAGATGATATAGAAATTTCCTGGATAAGGCGGGCAAGGGTAAGTGGCAATAGTTGGGTGCTTAGCGAAGTGCCGCTGGAATTTGTTCCTGAAAAATATCGCTTAAATATTTATAATAATGCACAAATTGTGCGCTCATTAGAGGTAGCGGAAAATTATTTTCTTTATAATTCCGCAATGCAGCTAGAAGATTTTGGCGTTTTGCCGGCAAATTTTAACTTTGAAATAGCGCAAATTAGCCCAACTTTGGGTGAAGGACATTTCGCCTCAGGCAATTTCTCACTTTAGGTAACAAAATGGTAGCAAAAAATTTTAACTTCGCTGTTAGCGAGATTTTTAAGCATGAGGGTGGCTATGTTGATAATAAATATGATCCGGGCGGGGCAACTAATATGGGAATTACCCGCAAAACTTTAGCCAATTGGCGCGCAGTTAAACCATATTGGAAATTGGCAAAAAGCGAGGTTAAAGCGCTAAAAAAAAGTGAAGCAAGAGCCATATATAAAGCGCTTTATTGGGATAGAATTGCAGCCAATAAATTACCTTTTGGGGTTGATCTATCTCTTTTTGATTTTGCGGTTAATAGCGGCGTAAAAAGGGCTGCTAAGACTTTACAAAAATTAGTTAAAGCCAAGCAAGACGGCATTATTGGCCCTTTAACTCTTAGGGCGTTGGAGGAGAAAGTCAGGAAAGTTGGCCTATTAAAAATTATTAAAAAAATCAGCCAAATGCGCCTTTCCTTCTTACGCCGCTTAAAACATTTCAAAATTTTTGCAAAGGGATGGAAAAGGCGCATTTATCTAATTGAAAAAGCAGCGCTGAAACTGGCGCAAAATTCAAAATATTATTCAGTAAATAATCTTCAACAACCAGTAAGGGAAAAAGAAAAAATGAACTTTCTTTCAGGATATAAGACTTATATTGTGGGGGCATTTATGCTTTTGGCGGCCTTAATCCAATTTGCGGGTATAGAATTACCGGGTTTTGAAAATCAAGCAGCAATGGAATTAGTTTTACAGGCTTTAGCCATTATATTTTTACGCAAAGGAATAAAGAGCAATATTGGGGGAGCTTAGGCATAGTTAAAAGTTTTTGCTTAAAGCAGCTTCAATATTCAAAATTACGTAATATTAAAGCTTCACATGAAATTTGGAAAAATCCTAAAGGGGGGCAAGCGGCCGTTCCTAAGAATATTAGTAATATAATGAATCGCCACACAGTTAATGCAATATTAAAACAAGCAGGCGCAAAAAGAAATTATAATATTCATTTTCAGTTCATATTTTATCCTATATATTCCTGCCTATGAAAAGAAAAATGAAATTAATAAATGGGGTGATAGGATTAGCTCTGGCCGCTATTATTGGATCGGTAAATATTGCGCCTGCGCAGCAATTTCCTAATTCCGCCCCCAATATTCTATCGGATTTGGGGCCAAATCTTACACAAAATCTATTGCAGAATTTATTGCAAAATAAAGAGATAAATTTTGCTAAACAAAATTGCCTTAATGATAAGCAAATTCAGCAAGCCGTTATTAATAAAAAAATTCTTCCCCTAAATATTGTTATTTCTAAAGCCGGCATTGCAAAAAGCACAAAAATTTTACCCCCTATTTTCGTTTGCAATATTGATGGTAAATTATTCTATCAATTTTCAATTTTGAAAAAAAATGGCAAAGCAGCAAAATTGACCTTGCCTGCAACTTCCCCTGTCTTATAGGGTTTATAAGGTGGAGAGTAAGATGCGAATTTTAGTTGTGGAAGATGATAAAAACTTAAATAGGCAGCTTAAGGATGCTTTATTGACTGAGGGCTATGCTGTTGATGTCGCTTTTGATGGCGAAGAAGGGCATTTTCTGGGTGAAACCGAGCCGTATGATGCAATAATTTTAGACATTGGCCTGCCAATTATGGATGGAATAAGCGTATTGGAGGCCTGGCGGCGCGATGGAAATAAGGTTCCTGTTTTATTGCTTACTGCGCGCGATAGGTGGAGCGATAAGGTGCAGGGAATTGACGCTGGCGCTGATGATTATGTTGCTAAACCATTTCATATGGAGGAAATATTAGCCCGTTTACGCGCATTAGTGCGCCGCGCTGCCGGGCATGCCTCAAATGAGATAATTATCGGTGATGTGCATCTTGACGTAAGGCGAGCAAGGGTTAGTGTTAATGGTATGGCGATAAAGCTTACCTCACATGAATTTCGGCTTTTATCATATTTAATGATGCATACTGATAAGGTCATTTCGCGCACCGAATTAATAGAGCATCTTTACGATCAGGATTTTGATCGGGATAGTAATACGATTGAAGTATTTGTTGGGCGCTTAAGAAAAAAACTTCCAAAGAATTTTATCCAAACTGTGCGTGGTCTTGGCTATCAGATTGAAAAGCAATGAGGCCATGATGAAAAAGGGCTCTATTGCTTTTAACCTATTTGGTTTTTCTCTGGCCTGGCTAATTATTGCGCTTGTTTTTACCGCCCTATTACTTTCTAATCTTTATTCAAATTCACTTAATAATGCCCTTAAGGAAGAGCTAAAATTTCACCTTGAAACTCTGGCCGGAGCAGTGCTTGCCACAGAGAGTAATAAAATTCCTTCCAATATTATCGCCTCTCCCAAATTTAACCGCCCCGCATCTGGCTGGTATTGGCAGGTGCAGGAGAATAAGAATAATAAGATTGATGAAACAGAGGGAGCGAATATAATATTCTCCCCCTCACTTATTGGTTCTATATTACCCCCGATTAATTCTCCCTTTGAAAAAGATAATAGTCGCTTAGCATATGTAAAAGATGGCTTTGGCACAAATATAATGATGATTGAGAGAAAAATCAGCTTTAATAATGAGAGTTATAATATTATTGTAACTGGCAATTTGGACGAAAATGCCAAACAGGTGCGCCTTTTTCGCTCTCAGGCCTTAATTGTACTAGGTGCAGTTGGCTTAATGTTAGCAATAATGAGCGCTATAGTTGCGCGCTTTGCGCTTAAACCTATTGAAAAAATCAGTAAAGCCATTGAGAAAATCAGAGAGGGTGAAATAAGTAAAATAGAGGGAAATTTTCCAAAAGAAATTGCCCCCTTAGCCGATGAAGTCAATGAATTATTGCGCTCAAATGAACAAATTGTTGCAAGGGCAAAAAATCAGGTGGGTAATTTAGCGCATGGACTAAAAACACCCCTAGCGGTTTTGCGTAATGAAGCGGTTGCAAGCAAATCAAAATTAGCCAAAATTGTGCTGGAGGAGGGAGAAAAAATGACAAATATTGTCAGCTCCTATTTGGACAGGGCACAATTGAGCGCCAGATCCAGCATTATTGGCAAAAAAACAAATATAGGTGAAGTTTTACTGCGTTTAACTCGCGTTATGGAAAAGCTTTACCCAAGTTGCACAATAAAATTAATCGCGCCAAAACAGCAAATTTGGTTTCGTGGCGAGGAGGGGGACTTTGAAGAAATATTGGGAAATATTATTGATAATGGCTGTAAATTTGCCAAATCGGAAGTAAGAATCAGCATTAAAAAATATTTAGTAAATTCCAAACCGCGTTTGGAAATTATTGTTGAAGATGATGGAAATGGACTAAATGATAAGCAATTAAAATTAATTACTCGTCGCGGTGTTCGCCTTGATGAGAAAATTTCTGGTAGCGGTATCGGCCTTGATATAGTAAAAGAATTGATAAAAATTTATGCGGGCAAATTAAGTTTTGCTCATTCAAAAATGGGTGGAGTTTTAGTTAAAATAGATTTACCCGCGTTAAAATAGGGCAAAATTTGGCTTTAAGGGATAGATTGACTAAGTTTGGCCGTATTTTATAGAGATTAAGCGTTGGAAAGATAAATTATAGCAATGAAAAATATTAAAAATATTATATTAATTATTATTGCGGTTTTCTCTTTGGGAGCGTGTGCGCGCCTTGGCGTAAATAATGGGGCCAATATAGATAATACTCCGGATTTTGCCTCCATCAGCTCGCAAGTTCAACCAGAAATAGCCAGCGCAAATTTAGCTAATAATATCAGCTCTTACATAAGTAAGGAAGCGGCCGAAAAACTCAGTAAAAAGGAATTAGCAGAGGCAGCAAGTGCACAATATTATGCTCTACAATTTGGGCGTGTTGGTGCTCCCAGGGTCTGGCAAGGCGATAGAGGGGCTAGCGGGAAGGTCTTTGTTGGCCCCTATGTACGCGTTAATTCGCTTGATTGTCGCCAATTTACCCATTCCGTTACCATTGGAAAACAAAAATATGAGCAAAAAGGAACGGCATGCCGCGAAAATAATGGCAATTGGTATATAGCAAATATGTAATATTTGCTGTGCCACTAAAAACTATATACGCCATTGTTGGTCAAGTGACTGGTCGGGCGTAGCCTTATGCGATTTTTGATAGATGTTTTGATATTAACACTCGAACAATTCAGAAAAATAAATAAACAAACCAGCTTTTAACTTTCATGTGGCAGATTGCTCTTTTGATAAGCCTATAAACCCTATGATTGATAGTAAATCTTAGTGATGGAGCAATTATGAGCAAACAATTTCGCACCCCCTTAAGATCATCGCGACAGGATATTGACGCAACGCGTCGCCTAGTGCAAACCGAGCAAACAATGGCAAAAGCCTATCGTTTAGCTTTTTCCGACGAAGATTTTATGACTTCAGAGGCTCTAAGAGGGGTTCGTTTTCAGCTTGAATATCTTAAGCCTGAAATGATTTTAAGGGATAATAATATTGAATCGACCATTGTTCTTTTTGGCGGTGCGCGTATTCCTGCTCCGGGTAAAGAGCCAAAATCAGCTAAAACTAAATTGGCTAAAGAAAATTTGAAAAAAATCTCCCATTATTATGAAGAAGCGCGCCTATTTGCGCAATATGCCTCAAATGCCGCTAAAAAACATGATTATAAGGAATATTTAGTCGTAACCGGCGGGGGGCCAGGCATAATGGAAGCTGGCAATTTGGGAGCAAAACAGGTTGGGGCTCCTTCAATCGCCTTTAATATAGTTTTGCCGCATGAACAAGCACCAAATAAATATATTTCACCTCAATTTTGTTTTAATTTTCATTATTTTGCCACCAGAAAAATCCATTTTTTACTAAGAGCAAAGGCCGTTGCAATTTTTCCGGGTGGCTTTGGAACTTTAGATGAATTTTTTGAAACTCTCACCCTTATTCAAACAAAAAGAATGGAGCCAATTCCCTTATTAATGTTTGGTAAGGAATTTTGGCAAAAAGCGATAAATCTTGAAGCATTAGTGGAAGCGGGCACAATTTCGCCGGAAGATATGGATTTAATAACAATAGTTGAAAATGCTAAAGAGGGTTGGGATAAGATTGCCAAATTTTATCGGCTTTGATGAGTTGACGATTTGCGCATAGTTTTATATAAGCTCGCACTAAGCGCTGTTGGCCATATTTTGGCTATGGTAAATTTTCAACCATTGATGGGAGCCGTGTTTTACGGAATATTCTATGAAACGTACATTTCAGCCGAGCAATTTAGTGCGTGCCAGAAGGCATGGCTTTCGTGCCCGTATGGCAACAAAGGCAGGTCGTAAAATTATTAATGCCAGGCGGGCGCGTGGTCGCAAGAAATTGTCAGCCTAGTTGATTTTGCAATTATTAAATTGGCATATAATAAAGTTAATTTACGCACTCTGAAAAATAGAAAGCAATATTTGCGTGTCGCGAAGGGAAGGCGGGTTGGCAAAAAGGGGTTTTCCCTGCAAATGATTAGAAATGACTATTTGAACGCATCAATGGAGGGAAAAATTATTCCGGCGGGCATAGGCATTACTGTTACCAAAAAAATTGGCTCCTCCCCTGAGCGTAATCGTATAAAAAGACGTTTGAGGGAAATTGTTAGAAAAAACGCAAAATATTTTGAACAAGGTTGTGATTATGTGCTAATTGGCAAAAGGGCAGCCCTTAGCCAGCCTTTTGATGAATTGCTTGGAGACCTAAAATATTCAATAATCAAAATTCATAAAAATCACAAAAATAAGAAACCAAATACAAATTAAAGTAAGAGCCTATGCAAGAACAACGCAATATTATTCTCGCCATTGTCTTAAGTATGATTGTGCTTTTTGCATGGCAATATTTTGTTGCCGCACCGCAAATTGAGCGCAATAATAAATTGGCACAAATTGAGGCCGAACAATTAAATAATAACGTAAATAATAATGGAGAAGCGGTAAATCTTCCAACCCCAACATCAGGCTCAAATACTAATATTGCTCAACAAGCCACAAATGTTAGTTCGCAATTTTCTTCCAGAGAAGAAGCGCTAAAAACATCAGAGCGGGTGCAAATTGATACAATATCCATAAAAGGCTCAATTAATCTGACCGGCGCAAGACTTGATGATTTAAGTCTGAAAAAATATCGCGAAACAGTTGATGAAAATTCACCAATAATAACCTATCTCTCTCCGGCAAATGGACCAAATGGATATTTTATAGATCAGGGTTGGGTTGCTGTTGGTTCCGAAGTAAAATTGCCCAATTCAAAAACTCAATGGCAGGTAAAAGGAAATAATATTTTAAGAGAAGATTCTCCTGTTACTTTAATTTATGATAATGGCGAGGGGCTTATATTTTCTCGCAAATATGAGATTGATGAAAATTATCTTTTCCACGTAACCCAAACGGTTGAAAATAAGACTAATGGCGATATTGCTCTTTTCCCCTATTCGCGCGTTCAAAGAATTGGCACTCCGGATGTAACTAATTTCTTTATTTTACATGAGGGAGCTATTGGGGTTCTTGGTGAGGATTTGCTTGAAAAAAAATATGATGATCTGGTTGAAGAAATCCAAATTGATGCATCTTCAAATGGTGGCTGGCTGGGTTTTACCGATAAATATTGGGCTGCCATTATTATGCCAAAGGCAGATGTAGCGATAAATGCCCGTTTTTCCTGGAATAAACCAATTTCTGCCGATATTTATCAGGCAAGTTTTGTTGGTCAGCAGCCGGTTATTGTTGGTGCCGGGAAAAATGTAAAGTTTGAAAGCTATATGTTTGCTGGAGCTAAAGTAGAATCAATTATAGACAAATATGAAAAAACATATGGGTTTGACAGATTTGAATTATTAATAGATTGGGGCTGGTTTCACTTTATCACTAAGCCAATGTTCTATGTGCTTAGATGGTTAAATGAGATTTTGGGTAATTTTGGACTAGCCATTTTAAGCCTTACTGTCATTATTAAAGCGATTTTCTTTCCGCTTGCAAATCGCTCTTACGCATCAATGGCCGCCATGCGTAAAGTTCAGCCGGAAGTGAAGGCAATTCAAGACCGCTATAGGGACGATAAGCTAGAGCAGCAAAAGGCGATAATGGAATTATATAAGCGTGAAAAAATATCGCCCCTTTCCGGCTGTTGGCCAATGTTAATTCAAATACCGGTATTTTTCTCGCTCTATAAAGTTTTGTTTGTAACTATTGAGATGCGCCATGCTCCTTTTTTCGGCTGGATTGTGGATTTAGCCGCACCTGATCCGACCAGAATATTTAATTTACTCGGATTATTACCCTATGATCCTGCTAATGTTCCGCTTATTGGACCATTTTTGGCCATAGGAATCTGGCCTGTAATTATGGGCATTACAATGTGGGTGCAATTTAAGCTAAACCCCCCTCCTCCAGACCCGACACAAGCGGCAATTTTTGCTTGGATGCCGGTTTTATTTACCTTTATGTTGGGAACTTTCCCTGCTGGTTTGGTTATTTATTGGGCTTGGAATAATTTCCTTTCAATTATTCAACAATATTTTATTATGAAACGGCACGGGGTGGAGGTTAATTTATTAGAGAATATAGCGGCAAGTTTTAAGAAAAAGCCAAAAACCGCAAATGGAGCTGATATTGCAGTTGGAGCAAATAATGTAGCGGAAAATAAAAATAGCAACGCGAATAAAAATAGCGCTGGCAAAGACTCAAAGGCCAAAGGTGATAGGAAAAGTGAGCCAACTAAAAAGCGCCAAGCAAAAAAGCGCCAACCAAAAAGACGGCAGGCAAAAAGACGGCAGACAGGAAAAAGTTAGAAAAAAACCTTAAAACCTTAGGCAAAAATTATATAGGCGGGCAAATTAATTTTGGGCAAATTAATAATGTCTAAAATGTCTAAAGGCTTGAAATTTAGAAAATTCAGCAATTGGGTAAGGCCCTATGGTTTCAGGCAGAATATATACGCAAGAAGAAATAAATATGGGGCAAAAATTATTTGCCGGCGGGTTTGAATTTCTTAAAGGCTGCGTGCAGCTTACAGATTTACCCCCTGCTAATTTGCCTGAAATAGCGTTTGCCGGCCGCTCAAATGTTGGTAAATCCTCCCTTATTAATGCGTTAGTAGGGCAAAAATCTTTGGCCAGAACTTCTAATAGTCCGGGCAGAACGCAGGAATTAAATATTTTTGTGCATAAAAGAGAAAGTTTAAGAATTGTTGATATGCCAGGATATGGCTATGCGAAGGCGCCAAAGGCAAAAATTGCGGCATGGAATAAATTAATCCATTTATATCTTGCGGGAAGGCCAAATTTACGCCGCCTCTATTTATTAATAGATGCACGACATGGGGTTAAGGCAAATGATTTAAGCCTGATGAATGAATTAGATAATATTGCCCTTAGCTATCAGCTGGTTTTGACAAAGATAGATAAAATACCAAAAAATAATCTTGTAAAAATAATAAGTTCTACCAGCAAAATAATCGCTAAACGTCCCGCAGCCCATCCCTTTATTATGATTAGCTCGGCTAGAAATGGAGAGGGAATTAAAAATTTGCGCGCCGAAATTGCATTATTATAATATATGTTGATTTTGCCAAATTCACTCATACCACATCCATCAAAATGGCAGATGAATAAGTGAAATTTGGCCGATATATGATCCAATTATATTTCATAATTGGAAATGTGCAGCCATTTACTAATCATTCCAGAGGCGCTCAAATTTAGACTCTATTATTTCCCGATCAAAAGGCTTCATAATATATTCATCTGCTCCCGCCTTAAGTGCCATTGCAATATGGCCAACATCATTTTCGGTCGTGCAAAAAACAACTTTTGGCTTATCGCCACCGACAAACCCACGCAGATCTTTCAAAAATTCCAAGCCAGATTTTATTGGCATATTCCAATCCAATAAAATACTATCGGGCATTTCATGGCGGCACTTTTCATATGCTTCCTGTCCATCTTCTGCCTCATCAACGACATAATTCATATCTTCAAGAATTTTACGCGCAACTTTACGCACCACGCTTGAATCATCAACCACCAAACAAGATTTCATTTTTCTCTCCTATTAGATTGGCACTTCATGCCGCCTTCTTGTTCAATAATGTTTCTATTAAAACATCAATATCTAAAATAACTAATAATTCCTTCTCTAAACGATATGTCCCAACACTTACCTTAGCCCATTCTTCGTTAAGATTTACCGGGTTTGCTTCCAATAAATTATCGTCCAAAGTTATGACTTCGCCAACAATATCGGTCAAAATGCCATATAATTCATTAGCATATACAATGCTCAATGCCGGCCTTTCAGCATTAGTCTCATTTACCGCGGGAACTTTTAATACTTTGCTAAGATCTATCGCCGTTAATATGCGCCCGCGTAAATTTAATACACCGGCAATTTCTTCAGCCGCTAAGGGAACAAAGGTAAAATTATCCGGCATAAAAACATCCTGCACCTTATCAATGGGTAAGCCAAATAATTGCCCCCCCAACCTGATAGTCACATATTGCTGACCGCGCCCTGCAGCTGAATTTTCATTTTTTTCTTCAATCATGCTGCAACCTCCACATCAATAAATTGCTCACTTCTCTTAAGTGCATCAAGCAATCCTTTACGGTCAAATTTAGCTATAAAATCAAACATTCTCAAAGATTTTGCCTTTTTTTCACTCGCCGGACCAACAAATGCGGATAGCGCAATAACCGGCCATTTAGCGGCTCTTTCATGTTCGGATAGACATTTTGTCAGGGTAAAGCCATCCATATTTGGCATTTCAATATCGGTTACAACAATATCAAAATTTTCCCCATTCTGTACCAATTCATAGGCCTCTATGCCATCCTCAACCGCCGTTACATCATATCCTGCACCAATTAAAATAGGCACAATCATATTTCTAAAAAAGGGACTATCTTCAGCATATAGTAATTTTCTGGCTCTTGGACGCACCTGTTCTTTTCTTTCAAACCAGTCTTCAAAGGCTTTTGGAAGATAATAGCCAACATCTAAAACCTCAGTTGCTTTACCTTTAATTATTGCACTACCCAAAAATCCGTCCATTGAAGATTCAACCTGTAATTCCAACCTATCCTCAACAATATCAATTATCTTATCAACCACTAAACCCATAACCCTTTCACCTTCGGCAAATACCAACATTGGCAATGTGCCTTCCTTTTGTTCCTTTCCTTTTTCATCAACATAGACTAGAGGCATTAATTTATCGCGATATTGCACTAAATGGCGCTCCCCCGCCTTCTCAATGACAGAGCAATCAAACTCTTCTAATCTGGTAACTAATGAGAGCGGCACAGCCTTAGGATTTTTATTGCCGGCCTGAAAAATTAAGAGAGAAATTTCATCATTTTCATTTTTTATATTTTTTTCCTCATGCACATCATCATTGGCGGGTTCTTCATTGCTTTGACCGATTGATTGTGAGAGTCCATTTGGATCAAGAATCATAATAACCGTCCCATCCCCCATAATTGTATTACCAGAAAACATGGAAACATCTTTTAACATTCCTGACATGGGCTTAACGACTATTTCTTCAGTGTGAAAAACTTCATCTACAATAATGCCAAATGAGCGGGCACCAACTTCTGTTACCACCACAAATGTGCTATCTGGATTGCCCTTATTTTCTTTGGGTGCATCATTGGTTTCCATTTTATTCATTTTAAGTAAATCCGCCAGACGCACAATCGGCAAAAGAGAATTTCTAAGCCGTAAAACTTCGGCATTCTTGATTTTTTCTATTCGGTTATCTCCACTTTGACTAACCCGCACTAATTCGCTTACTGCCAATTGCGGAATAGCAAATCTTTCTCCGCTAACCTCAATAATTAATGCTGGAATAATGGCTAAGGTGAGGGGGATTTTTACCGTGACGGTAGTGCCGATTCCTTCTTGGCTTTTTAGATCTATTGAGCCGCCAATAAGCTCAATATTGGTGCGCACAACATCCATGCCAACCCCGCGCCCGGAAACGGAAGTAACTTTTTCGGCAGTGGAAAAGCCAGGATGGAAAATATATTTATGAATTTGCGAATCTGACATTGCTTCTAATTCGCTTTCACTAGCCAGGCCTTGTGAGAGAATTTTTTGTTTTAATTTTTCAGTATTAAGTCCCCTACCATCATCGGCAATGGAAATAATAATATGTCCTCCCTCATGAAAAGCTGAAAGGCGGATTGTGCCGGTTTTGCTTTTTCCTGCTTTTTCTCTTTCTTCGGGTTTTTCAATACCGTGATCGGCAGAATTTCTAACCATATGGGTTAGCGGATCGCGAATTAATTCTAATACTTGCCTATCAAGTTCCGTCTCCCCACCAACCATTTCAAGATCTATTGGCTTATTAAGTTCAACACTTAAATCGCGCACAATTCTGGGCAATTTATTCCAAGCATTGCCAATTGGCTGCATTCGGGTTTTCATCACCCCCTCTTGCAATTCTGCCGTAACATTTGACAGGCGCTGTAAGGGAGCGTTAAATTCATTTTCATCTTCACGCCCTTCATAACGGCGCGATATTTCCAGTAGCTGGTTGCGAGTAAGAACAAGCTCGGAAACCATGTTCATTAAATTTTCAATTGTTTGCACATTTACTCTGATGGTCTGATTAGCAACAGATTTTTCTTTTGCTCCATTTTTGACCTTTGCTGATGTTGATTTTTCTTTCTTCTTGCTTTTTTCTTCTGGAGCAGAAAGATCTGGCCCTTCAGCATTTTGAAAGGCTGCCTCAAGCTCTTCAAGCGAAACTTCACCCGGCTTTAATTCGCGCTCAAGAGTTCCAATATTATTGTATTTTTTATCGTCTTTTTCTTCTTTTTCTATATTTTTTTCCAGCTTCTGATCTGCCACCTTGGTTTGATTTTCTTTAGTCTCTTCATCTTGTTTTTCAACACTATTTTGCGGTCTTTTCCCCTCAATTACGCCGGCTAAGCTGAGTAATTTATTTATTAATTCCTCATCACTACCCTCAGGCTCAACCTGATTTTCTTCAAGTTCGCCCAATATTTCCTTAATTTTATCAATAGACATTAAAATGGTTGAAACACCATCATCGGTAACCGGTGCACCATCACGATAGGTGCCCATTAATGTTTCAGCAGCGTGAGCCAACATTTCAAGACGTGGCAGGCCCAAAAAACCACAAGTGCCCTTAATTGTGTGCACCAAACGGAATACATTATCTAAAATTTCAGCATTGTTGGGCTCGCGCTCAAAACGCACTAATTCAGTATCAATAACCTCAAGACTTTCATTAGTCTCGGTTAGAAATTCATTTAATAAATCATCCATTAATCCACACCTTTGAATTTATTTAGTCTAAAGGTGCGCGATGGATGGTTAACGAATGGTTGTTAAATTGCAAACCAAGTATTCGTACTTAGAGAAAAAAACTAGCCATTATTCTGCGCTATAGCCGAAATTGTAAATTTATTATCTTCTAATTTGACGGTAATTTCCATATTGGTAAGACGCGCTAAAAGTCCGGTATAAAATGGTTGAATAGAGCGAGCGTCTACCCCCTCTTTTGGGTTGCCCTTTAACATTTCTTCTACCCCGAGCGGAATTATAGTTTTTTGCCTTTCTTCTTTATTGCTGGAAGAAATAATTTCAAATTGCTCTTCCTTCCCTTCCTTATTGATATTTACGCTGATTTCACCCCCGCGCGGCACGGCAGCAAGCGCAATAATGAGCATATTCATCAATAATTTAGCCTTATTCTTAGGCAATAAAACCGGATCAATATTCCAATTTAGACTAGGTTTCTCAATGGCAAATAAAATTTTTGCAACACGCTCACACTCCCTACTATCAAGCTCTGAGCCGGCAGTTGAAGAAGCTCCATAAGCAATACGGGCAAATTCTAATCTGGCCTGCGCCTGTTTTGCCGCGCTGGCAATCATTTCTTTGGCAAATTCAGCCATTGCCTCCTGCTCTGGATCTGCAAGTGTTTCAAGCCCATTATTAATTGCACCTACAGGATTAATCAAATCATGGCATATTTTTGAAGATAACATTGCCGCCAAATCATTTGCTTCAAGCTCGATAATATCAACCATTTACATTCCTCAATTTAGAATCAAAATTACACTCTAACCATTATTTATGCCTATACCAAATGTAATTATCAATTATTCAGCAGGCACCAGATTAGCCGATAAAAATTCCCAATTTTTACTTGCCTGTAAATAAGCAAATTTTGGCGCCAATAAAAAGGCATCTTTATTGCTATTTGAATAAAATAAAAATAATCTTTCACCTATTAAGGAATAAATATTTGGATTTCCATCTGCAAGATAGCCGCGTGCTAAACTCATTGAGCCATATCCGCCAAATTGGGGAGCATAAATTTCAGGGTTTCTGCTAAAAACCTCCCTATTTGCCTCATTGGCAAAATACCAGCTCACCCCATTCCAAACTAGTTCATATTCAGGCCTTCCTATTAGTGGTTCATCCTGAGTGAAATAAGAAACAGGATCATAACCCTCAAGCGCAACGCCTGTGAGCGGATCAGTAACATATTTATTTTTAATATTAATTTGGCTGGCGCTGGCCAAATTAGCAAATGAGAAAATTATATTAGCCGCAAAAATAATATTTAGTGCGAATAAGCCAAAAGGCTTAAAAATAGTTAAGATTTGTTTACATTTTTGCCGCATCATTGCCGAAATTAATTGTTATTAACCAGTTTGATTCTAAATTTTAGTAAATTTAGCAGAAAATAATGATGGCTTAGTAAATTTTGGCTGATTAAGGAATAATTCAGATGATTAGAAATTTTGCCCTAACTCTAATTTTTGTAATTATGACCTGTTTTTCTGCTATTGGCGTTTTTGCCCAGGCTGGCTCGGTTTCTGAAACCTATTCAAGCGAAGATTTGATTAAAACTGGTGAGCAATT
Organism: Hyphomicrobiales bacterium; assembly: GCA_015490455.1. GTDB lineage: Bacteria > Pseudomonadota > Alphaproteobacteria > Rhizobiales > Devosiaceae > S141-66. Next base: position 1,972 of record WFXU01000069.1, on the reverse strand, counting down.
TTTTGGCGAAGTTGCACAAGGTCTAGCTTCAATAGTTGAAAAAACCGTTTCTCAATATGGTTTACCCAATGCCTATATTTTAGGAAAGGAGGCTTCAGGGGCCTTATTTGCTGGCGCACGCTATGGTGAGGGCACTATGATTACAAGAAATGCCGGGCAACATCCAGTATTTTGGCAAGGCCCTTCAATCGGCTTTGATGTTGGAGGTGATGGAAGTAAAGTAATGATGCTAGTCTATAATTTACCAAATATTGATGCAATTTATGGACGCTATCCGGGCGTTGATGGGTCTGCCTATGTTGTTGGCGGACTTGGCATTACTGCAATGAAATATGAAAATATTTATATTGTTCCCATTCGCTCAGGAGTGGGGGCTAGGCTTGGCGTTAATGTTGGCTATTTGAAGTTTACCCGCCAGCCAACCTGGAATCCATTTTAATTTATCCAGTTGACTATCCCATTATAATTACCATTCATCTTAATATTTCTATTAGCTGGATTTATCTCATTATTGGCTTTATAAGAATAAGGATAATGGGAGCATTTGCTTTCTGTCGCTTTTGGATGAATTAATGTTTATTGAAAATATAATATATTTTATTTTGGGTTTTTTGCTCTCCAGCCTGTTAGGAAGTCTGATTATTCCCTCAATCTGGAAAAGGGCGGTTCGTCTTACTAAAAAGCGTTATGAGGAAACCCACCCAGTTAGACTTTCCGAATTTCTTGCGGAAAAAGACCAATTGCGCGCCCAATTTGCACTTTCAACCAGAAAATTAGAAAGAAAAATAGAAAAATTACGCCAACAGCTTTCAGAGCGGCTGGCAGAGCTAAATGAAATTAAGAGCGAATTAGCTCTCAAACAAATTGAGAATGATAAATTTTCAATAATTGCAAATGAAGTTGAGGCGCGCAATAAGAAGTTAAATAAACATATTTTGCAACTTGAAAAGAAAAATGCCGATATTTCGCAAAAATTGCGTATGAGAGAACGCGAATTTGATAGTAAAAAAAGAGAATTGCAACAGCGCATTTTAGAGCTAGAAAAACAAATAGTCTCCCTTTCGCAAAAATTACAAAAACAGGAAAAACAATTAGAAGAATCAAATATTTCACCACAAAGGGCTGAGCAGCAAATTGCTAAAGCTAATAATATGTTAGATAGGCTGGCAAGTGAGACGAAAAAGGAAATCGGTTCTTCTAAAGGAGGAAAACGCCAATTAGCGCAGGATTTGGCCTATGAGGAAAATTTAGAAAAACTGCATGATAAAATTTCACAAATAAGGACAAAAATTCATGCAAAATGGCAAAATAATAAAAATGATGTAAGTAAAAAGAAATCTTTTGTCAAAAAGGCGGATCTGGAAAATATACGCAATGATTTAGAAAAAATAGCTTCTATTGTGTTTTCTTTGGATAATTTGGAGAATGATAAAGCTAAGGAAAAGCAAAAAAAAGAGCAAAGCCTATTGGAAAGGGTGCAAAAATTTGTCAATGATGAAAGCAATATTGTTAAGCAACGGGTAAAATCAAATCAAGAACAATCAAATAATAATTACCCTATTATGGGTGAGCAAAGGCCAGCAAAAAATAAGGATAAAAAGGCCACTACTACGATTAGTCCTAAATTATTGTCTAAACGCCTTAAAGCCATGCGAAACCATAAATAGAGCCTGAATAGATGAAATAATCTTCTATAGGTTTAATTTACTCCATCGTCCTCTGTTCCCAACATTTTGGGATAATGAAAACCATCTCCAAATGCTTGACCAGTTAGCCCTGAAGAATTTTTAACATATTGATATTTGCGGAAGCCAGAAATCAGAAGTCAGAAGTCGGAAATCAGAAGTTTTGTCCTGTCCTGCTATATGTTGACAGTTATTTTCTTGATTGGATTTTGCGATGTCATCTATTTTACGTTATTATAGTGAGAGTTTTAAGCTTTGTGTTATTTCTCGCATTGAACGCGGTGAAT